>JANPGQ010000742.1:0-2378 GCA_031423975.1 Cytophagales bacterium
CTAAAAATAATTTTACTGCAAAAAAATCAGGGGCATATTCTTTTAAATTTAAAGGAGATGAAGCTCGATATGAAATAGACAAAACCTACCTCTACGAAAGCCAACCTGTAAAATAGAACTTGGGAAAATAGAAAAACCTTATGTTTCTGTGTTTAATGATACTGAATTATGCGTAGGAAAAGCAGCTACTTTAAACGTTTCCCCAAAAGCTAATACAAATTATCGTTGGAAAAAAGTTGGTAATTTTATTGCCAATGCTACAAACACATCTTATCAAACTTTACAAGAAGGAAAATATCAAGTAGAAGCTAAGGAAGGCACTTGTACAGCGGTTTCTGATACGGTGTTTTTGAAGAAGCCTGAGCGGTTAACAGATATTTATTATGATATTAGAGCAGATGGTTCTAACTCACAAACCATTTATAAGTATTGTAGTAATCCTGATTTTTATTTTGTTTTTGATAGAGTTCCTCCAAACGAAACAAGATTTCAAGTTTTCAAAGATAAAAACTTAGTATTAGATGCTGTTGGAAGACAAAATATAAATTTTAAAAATTTCAATGAAGAAGGAGATTACTTTATCAAAACATCTTACGGGGAATGCACAGGTATCACACGAACATACTCTATTAAATTTGAAAAAACTATAAATATTTCTAATTCAAATAAACTCGTTGAAGTTTGTGATAAAAATGCAAGTACAATTATTGGTTTTAATTCCCCACAAGTGATTTTAAATAATTCTACTCTTTTTAAGGGAAGTTTGTACAAAGATGGAAAAATTCTAAATGATTGGAAAATTGACCCAACTAAATCTACTTCAAATGTAGAAGTAAATCAAGCAGGAAATTATTATGGTGTTGGTAAAATAACATTTAAAGACGGCAATGAATGTAATATAACAACTGATACTATAAAAATTAATTTTACGAAAAAAATTCAAAGTATCAGCTCTAATTTTGACCCTAAACTCAATGCTGTTCCTCTAACAGTATGTAGTGATACTGCTACAATTTACGGAGGTGGATACGATCGAGCAACATCATACAAATGGACAAAAGATGGAGTAGTTTTAAAACAAGATTCTTCAAATGTTTTGCAAGCTACACAAACTGGCATTTATCAATTAGAAACAACAACAAAAGGGAATTTTTGTCCAATAATTTCAACACCATACAAAGTAGAATTAGGAAAACTAAGAGTAGATTTATTCCAATTGCAATCATCTACTATTTGTGAAGGAGAAAGTTATACTTTATTTCAAATATTATCTGAAAATTCATACTCCGATAAAAATATTAGAGACATTTATAAAGACGGAAAACTGTACAAAGCTAACGCTTCGTTTATACCATCAACTATCTATCCATATTATCTCCTAAATGAATCTGGCACCTACAAACTAAAAGTAACCAGCGGCAAATGCGAAGGAACATCCCCAGATTTTACGCTAAAAGTCGATAAAATCCCCGCCAGCATCACCCCAAGCGATTCTGTAACGTTTTGTGATGGTAAAACCGTTGAACTCAAAACCAGTACCGAGGCGGGTTTGAGCTATATTTGGGAACGCAATGGCTCGGTAATTTCTCAGGCAAATCAAGCAAATTATACGGCTACTACGGATGGACTTTATAAGGCTACCCTCTTGCGTGGAGCGTGTTGGGGAACAACGCCAAGCGTGAAGTTAAAAACCTTAGCCAATATCATTCCCACAGCCACCCTCACCGGTGATAAAAAAATCAATTTGGATGAAGAAGCCAAACTCTCCATCAACCTAACTTCTCACGCCCCGTGGACTTTTAAACTGTCGGATGGCAAGGAATATACCGCCATAAAATCACCTTTTGAAGTGTCCGTAAAACCTTTATTCACAACAACTTACAGTGTAACGGAGGTCAAAAATATTTGTGGAACGGGTACGGTTTCGGGAACGGCAAAAATTGAGATAATTATCCTTTCGGCGGAGGAAGAAAAGGAATTGAAGGTAGAGGTTTTCCCGATGCCGAGTTCAGAAATTTGTCATTGGAAAATCGAAACGCCACAAGCTACCAATGCCTCCGTACTGATGTATGATGTTTTGGGCGTAACGCAATACTCGCAAGCCTCCGCCACCCGCACACAGTCGCACGAGGGAGTAATTGACCTTTCAACTTTGAAAGTGGGAACGTACTTTTTGAAATTGCAAACAGGGGATAAATCAGTTACGAGGAAAGTGGTGAAGTTTTAAAAATGTATTAGACCACAGATTGTACGGATTAGACAGATTTAAACAAAAGAAAATTCTGTGTAAATCCGCTTAATCCGCCCAATCTGTGGTCTAATATTTTCTATCGCTTCTCCCAAACCTCCACCAATTCCTTCAAAGTCTTCCTTGCATC
>JANPGQ010000743.1:0-2489 GCA_031423975.1 Cytophagales bacterium
ATAGGTTCAACAATCGGAAAATCGGGAATCGCCAATAGAGATTTAACATCTAACCAACAGATTAATGCAATTTTTCCTAATGAAACTTATTCAAGCGAATATTTATACTACTCTTTATTAATTTTATCCAATCAAATTAGGTCAACGGCAGGAGAACAAGCCGTTCCAATGATAAATAAATCTCAATTCTGTGAAACTGTAATTCATCTCCCACCCCTCAAAATCCAAATTGAAATAGCACAAATTCTATCGGATATGGATTTAGAGATTGCGGGTTTAGAAGGTAAATTATCAAAATACCGAGCCATCAAAACGGGCATGATGCAGAATTTGCTCACGGGTAAAATACGCTTGGTCTAAGTTTAAACATCAAAATTAATCACTAAATAATCACATCTAATTTTTTTAATATGAGTATTGTAGGAGAAAGTGAACGTGGCGGTCAGAACCGTATCGTTCAATTATTTCAGGAACAATTAGGCTACACCTATTTGGGCAATTGGGAATATCGTGAAGGTAATAGCAACATCGAAGAAGGGGAAGTTCGTAAATATCTACACGGTAAATATTCGGATGAACTTATCAAAAAAGCCCTTGCTGCCCTCAAAAAAGAAGCCCACATTAACAGCACCGACGACCTTTATGCTACCAATAAAGAGGTTTATTCGATGCTACGCTACGGCACTGCCCAAAAGGTAGAAGCCATCAGTAAGCCCGAAACCGTACATTTCATTGACTGGGCGAATCCAGAAAATAATCATTTTGCGATAGCCGAAGAGGTAACGATAAAAAACGCCAAAGAACGTCGCCCCGACATTGTACTGTATATCAATGGTATAGCCATTGGTGTGCTTGAACTCAAACGGGCGAGTGTATCCGTTAGTGAAGGAATTCGTCAAAATTTGAGCAATCAATTACACCTTTTCAATAAGCCTTTTTTTACAACCATTCAGCTAATTTTGGCAGGTAATGACAGCAACGGTTTGTATTACGGCACAACCCAAACCGAAGAAAAATTCTTTTTGAAGTGGAAGGAAGACAATGACGTATATGACCCCGATGAATTGTTGCTGGACAAGCAAATTGTACAGTTTTGTCATAAAAAGCGAATCATTGAATTTTTGCACGACTTTGTAATTTTTGATTTTGGCACGAAAAAACTCTGCCGTCCCAATCAGTATTTTGGTATTAAAGAAGCCCAAAAGTACATCAGTCGCAAGCAAGGAGGCATTATCTGGCACACCCAAGGCAGTGGTAAAAGTTTGACGATGGTATGGTTGGCAAAATGGCTTATGGAAAACAATCCGATGGGAACCGATCAACGAGTGTTGATTGTAACCGACCGAACAGAATTGGATGAGCAGATTGAAGGAGTTTTCTTGGGCGTGGGCGAAACCATCACCAAGACCAAAAGCAGTGCAGATTTGATGAATAAACTCAACCAGACCAGCCCACGGTTGATGTGTAGTTTGGTTCATAAATTTGGAAATAACAACGACAAAGCCATTGATGAATTTATCAAGGATTTACAGAACGATAAGAACTTCAAGCCCAAAGGTAAGTTTGTGGTTTTTATAGATGAATGTCACCGCACGCAAAGTGGCGATTTACACGATGCCATGAAGAAATTGTTGCCCGAAAGCACGATATTTATTGGTTTTACGGGGACACCATTATTGAAAAAAGATAAGAAAAAGAGTTTAGAGGTTTTTGGGAGTTATATCCACACCTACAAATTTGACGAAGCCGTAAAAGACGGAGTAGTGTTAGATTTATTGTACGAAGCTCGTGATGTTACCCAGCACGTAGCCGACCAAAAAGGAATTGATGAATGGTTTGAACTCGTAACCAAAGGCATGAATCCATTACCCAAAGCCGAATTGAAACAGCAATGGGGAACGATGCAAAAATTATTGAGTACCAAAAGCCGTTTAGAGAAAATAGTATTTGACATTAAAAAAGATTTTTTGAGGAAGCCTCGTTTAGCCAATAAGCGTGGTAATGCTATTTTGGTGGCTCGTAGCATCTACGAAGCCTGTCGTTATTATGAGATATTTGTTAATAATAATTTCAAGAAATGTGCCATTATTACCAGTTATGAACCCACTGAGTCTTCGATTAAAATTGAAGAAACGGGCAGCGGAGAAACCCAGAAAAAAGAGCAATTTGAAATCTACCAACGAATGTTGAGGGATTACGACAAGAAAGATGCGGAAAGTTTTGAAGCCTTTGCCAAAGAAAAATTCAAGAAAGAACCCGCCCAAATGCAATTGTTAATTGTGGTTGATAAATTGCTAACGGGTTTTGATGCTGTGCATTGTACGTATTTGTACATCGACAAAAAAATGCAAGACCACGGGCTTTTTCAGGCAATATGCCGTACCAACAGATTAGGAAAAGAAGAAGAAGAGAATCCCTATTACAAAGAATTTGGGTATATTGTAGATTATCATAATCTATTACAAAATCTTAATAAATCCATTACAGAT
>JANPGQ010000744.1:0-1619 GCA_031423975.1 Cytophagales bacterium
TATAACTAAAATACTCGTCTTTTAGTCGCAATAATTCATTAACACTTTTTATTTCATATAAATCAATGTCTTTATTCAATGATTTTTTGAAGTGATTTGAAATAGTCGTAATTGTGTTCGAGTATTTGTCAGGTCGAGTTATATTTACTTTTGTGTTTATCAACCAATTGTGAAACTTAGTCTTCATACTCATTTTAATTATATTGTCGATTTCTTTAGTAGCAGCTAACTCTCTAATACACAAAGGCTTTTTCGTATTGTTTAGTATTTTACCAAATTTTAACTACTTAATTCTTAGCTTATTTTTAATATTATTGAAATTCTCGTAGATTTTTAATAAAGATTTTTTACCACAAATCTACCCAATTCCCACCAAACCCCAAAGCCCATTTATTATACGGTAAACAAAACGCATTCCTAACCATTTCTTGCCTAATTTTGAGTATAGCCATTAGCTGTCTGCCTTTCCTAATCATAAAGAAAATTAAATAATCGTGAAGAACAAAGTATTAAAAATCCATCCAAATGATAATGTAATCGTGGCATTGAGCGATTTACAGCAAGGAGAAACCGTAACTTTAGAAGGTTTGGAATATATTTTAACGGAAAATATTGCCGCCAAACATAAATTTGCGATGCAAGATTTTGAGGTGGGTGCAGAGATTAAAATGTATGATGTCTTGGTCGGAAAAGCCAATCAGCCCATCAAAAAAGGCGGGAGTATTAATATTTTCAATGTAAAACACGCCGTCAATAATTTCGAGATTTCGGATAAAAATAAGGAATGGCAATCGCCCGATGTTTCAGCGTGGTCAGACCGTACTTTTATGGGCTATCATCGTGTCGATGGCAAAGTAGGAACGGCAAATTATTGGTTGGTGGTGCCTTTGGTTTTTTGTGAAAATCGCAATATCGAAGTCCTCCGTGAAGCCCTCGTAGAAGATTTGGGTTACGCCCGAAAACACGCCTACCAATCCCAAACGCACGATTTGATTGCCTTGTACCAATCGGGAAAAACCATCGAAGAAATCCTATCAGCAGACTTAGCGAGTCAGCAAAATGAAACCCAAAAACAAAGACTTTTCCCGAATGTAGATGGCGTAAAATTCCTCCTACACGATGGCGGATGCGGAGGTACACGTCAAGATGCCCAAGCCCTTTGTGGCTTATTGGCAGGCTATATCACGCACCCAAATTGTGCGGGAGCTACGGTGTTGAGTTTGGGTTGTCAGAATGCTCAATACAGCATTTTACAGGAAGAAATTGCCAAACGGACTGCTGATTTAGGTAAACCTTTATATTTCTTAGAACAACAAGACATAGGCACAGAGGCTGAAATGATGGCTTTGGCACTCAAACAGACCTTTGCGGGTTTGATGCAAGCTAATCAGAACGTCCGCAAACCCGCACCGTTGAGCAAACTAACTATCGGCTTGGAATGTGGTGGTTCAGACGGATTTTCAGGTATCTCGGCAAATCCTGCCATCGGCTATACTTCTGATATCCTGGTAGGTTTGGGCGGTACAGTTATCCTTGCCGAATTTCCAGAATTATGTGGCGTTGAGCAAGAAATTACCGACCGCTGCGTAAGCCGAGACGATGCTGAATTGTTCAGTTAT
>JANPGQ010000745.1:0-11832 GCA_031423975.1 Cytophagales bacterium
TCGGAAAAGGTAAATGTCCGATTGTAGATACATGGTGGCAAACTGAAACAGGTGGTATTATGATTTCGCCAATTGCGGGTGTCACGAAGACTAAACCAGCCTACGCAACCTTGCCATTGCCAGGGGTTCAACCGATTTTGGTGGATGAAAATGGTAATGAGATTTTGGGCAATGGCGTATCGGGAAATTTGTGTATTAAATTCCCGTGGCCAGGCATTATTCGTACTACTTACGGCGACCACGAGCGTTGTATTCAAACGTATTTTTCAACCTACAAAAACCTGTATTTCACGGGCGATGGTTGTATGCGTGATGAAGATGGTTATTACAGAATTACGGGTAGAGTTGATGATGTAATGAACGTTTCGGGACATAGAATTGGCACGGCTGAGGTTGAAAATGCTATTAATATGCACTTAGGCGTGATTGAATCTGCCGTAGTGGGTTATCCGCACGACATCAAAGGGCAAGGAATTTATGCCTACGTGATTTGTGATAAGCAAATGGAAGACAAAGATTTAATTCGTAAAGATATTCTGGCAACGGTAACTCGTTTGATTGGACCGATTGCAAAACCTGATAAAATTCAGTTTGTCAGTGGTTTACCAAAAACTCGTTCTGGCAAAATTATGCGTAGAATTTTGAGGAAAGTTGCCGAGGGAGAAACCTCAAATATTGGCGATACTTCAACTTTACTTGACCCGAATGTGGTGGAGGAAATTATTGGGGGGGCTTTGTAATTTCGGTATTTGATGTTCGTTTTTCGATGTTCGAATTTATAACTTCTTGAAAGTTAAAATAAATTTGAAGATTTTCAACAACGCTGGATAATTTTCTATAATTGTCCAGCGTTGTTGTTCTATAGACTGTTAAAAATCAGTTTATTATCTATAAAATACTCTTAATTTCTAAATTCAAACATCGTGAAAAAGACTACCTACGCTCTCTTTTTTTTTCTTTTCCTAAGTTTTTCTGTTTCTGCTCAACTCCGTGTAAATACTACTGGGGGCTATTTCCTGAATGCCTATGATTTCAATGGTTTTAATGAAGGAGGTATTGGTCTAGATGCTAACCTTCGATTTGGAGCTAAAAATAGCCTTCAATGGGGTTTTGGAACGGGCTTTTACCGAACAGCGTTTCCCGTAAGTTTAACAGTTTCAATTTCTAATCCTCAAGAAGTCCTTTCGGCTGATTTAGTCCAGACTTATATTCCTATTACCGTTGGTTTTGAAAAGTATTTGTCTAAGGCTCGTCTTCGAGGATTTACGGGTATGGAAGGAGGGATTATTTTAACGCAAGCAACTTTAGAGCGGAATAGTAGAACCTCACCAAATGCCACAATCACAAATCCAAGCGGTAAAACCGTAAATTTTACTGTCAATGGGACTTTTGGTGTTTTGTATGACATTAATGAACAAATCGCTTTTGTAGCTAAAACTCGCTATTCAGGCATTTTAGACCAAAATGGAGGTTATATAAATGCCATTACTTTTTCGGCAGGACTGAGTTTTGTAGTTGGAAAATAAGTACAGTTAACTACCTCACAATCAACATTTTCCTGCTTAAAATCCCTTCTTCAGTTTCTAAAATATAAAGATATATTCCCGAGGGAAGTGATTGATTATGAAACTCTGCGTAGTAGCTTCCTGCCTGTTTATGCTCGTTCAAAAGGGTAATGGATTCCTTGCCCAAAAGGTCAATTATTTTCAATGAAACATTCCCTGATTTTGCTAAATGATAATTGATTTTGGTATAATCTGAAAAAGGGTTTGGAGCATTTTGTGACAGTTCTGTCTGTGGATTTTGTTCTTCCTCAATCCCCGTTACAATCACCGCCGAAGCTACATTTGAAGGCGTGCTTTCATTATGCAAACGGTCGAGTGCGGTGATTAAATAGTTGTATTTGAATACTTTGAGCAACGATTCTGTATCGAAATAGGCTGTAGTATCTTTTGGAATAATGGTTCTGATTGCCTCTGCTTTTGAAATATCATTGGCTTCATTATCCGCAAAACGATAGATTACATATCCTCTAATTTTTTCAACTTCCGATGTTCCCGTTGTGGGTTTTGTCCACTTCAATTGTACGCCCGAATTTGTTACAGAAGCCGTTAAATTAGTAGGAGAGGGGGGAGCAATTACATCTTTCCACGCCATGGTAGGCATGAGCGAAGGCGTTTTGTATAACTTTGTAATCAAGGAATCCCGAAATCCTAAAAGGTTCTTATTCAGCGTGTTAGTGTTATAAAACATACTTCCTTGGGCTTTGGGTGTATTTCTCACTAATCTAATTTGACTTGGCATTTGTGAAGGATTTTGCCAAGGTGCAGAATCGCTTGCATTGATACGATAAGCGGCATGACCCACGTAAAGATGTGTATCAAAAACGTTGTTTGCCCACCAAGGTACTAAAATCGCAAAGTCGGCAACTACCAAACCGATATTCCAATAGAGTTGAGGCGTGATGTAATCAATGTAACCTTTTTCTAACCAAAATCTGGAATCGCAATATATATCACTGTAACTTTCCAAGCCGCCTGTAGCCGAGCCTAAAGGTTTAGAAGCAGATTTATTTTGCCAAATTCCGAAAGGCGAAATCCCGAACTTGACCCAAGGTTTTACGGCTCTCAAACTATCCGAAATTGATTTCACCAAAAGATTGACATTGTCTCTACGCCAATCGTCTTTCTTCAAAATTCCTCTGGTATTTTTAGCATAAGTTGCTGAATCATTGAGCGTTAAGCCCGTAGTAGGGTAGGGGTAGAAATAGTCATCAAAGTGAATTCCATCAACATCGTAGCGGTTAGCTACTTCCATCACCACCTGCGTAACGTGCTTGCGAACTTGGGGCAGACCAGGGTCAAGCACTCGTAAATTTCCAAAAGGTAAAAGCCACTCTGGATGCAGTACTGCCACGTGTTTGGCATCCAAAATGGAGGTATTTATATTAGAAACGGCACGATACGGATTGAACCAAGCATGAAATTCAATGCCTCGTTTTCTACATTCCGAAATCATGAAAGTGATAGGGTCATAAAAAGGGTCGGGAGCTTTGCCTTGTCTGCCCGTCAAAAACTCTGACCATGGAGCAAGGTCGGAGGGGTAAAAAGCGTCGCCATTGGTACGGATTTGTACCATCACGGCATTGATACCCGCTTGCTGATGTTGGTCTAAAATTTTGATAAATTCTGCCTGTTGTTGAGCAGTTGTGAGGGTTTTTACGGAGGGATAATCAATATTTCCAACGGTAGCAATCCACGCTCCTCTAAATTCTCTTTTGGGATTTTGGGCTTGGATGGAAATGATGGAAAGGCATAAAATTAGGCAAGTAAAGAATTGCTTCATAGCATTAATTTTGAGTTTTTAGCAAATTCAAAATTAACGAATTTTCTTGGAGCTATGTAAAAAGTATAAAGTAAAAAGGTGAAAGAATTTATGGAAAATAATATTTCTGTCTAAAACTTTTAACTAATATACTTTTGACTTTGTACTTATCCCCACGTTTACTTCGGACAAACAATTTTAATGAACTTATACGTCAAACCCAAAGACGTATAATAATACATATCGCCACGAGTATAATCGTTTTGCTGAATCCGTGGCAAAGCAGGATTATCGCCACCTAAATTATCCAAATAGTCAGTAAAAGTTTTACGAGTTCCAAATTCAAGATTCAAATCCCAAGGACCCGTTAAATTGTATTTTATTCCAATACCAAAAGGAATTACGATACCTGATTGTTTGTAGTCTGAAATGGGTTTATCTCTGGGTGTAAAGCCCATGAAGCCAATACCACCAAACAAATAAGGCGACCAATCTTTGTGCGTTCGAGAATACTGATAACTGAAAAAATTGTATTCAGCCACTAAACTGACTTCTTTAATGCTGGTTTTGAAAGTTTGGTTACGCAGTTTATTAAATGGGTCACTCACCTCGGCATCGTTGCCATAAATTGATCCCAAAGTGGCGGCGAATTTGAAGGAAACGTCTTTTTTAGGATTGTATCTAAACAGTAAATGCCCCCCTAATTGTGCAAAAGAAGGATGGAAATCGGGTGAAATATCACCTTTATAATTCATCGCTCCAAGCCCACCACCAATCTCAATTTTTTGAGCTAAGGAATTGACAGTTAGCAATATAGAAAGTGTGAAAGTTGTTATTTTTACTATTCTCATATTTAATAAAAAAGTCAGGAATAATTCGCCTGACTTTCTTTTGTTTTCTTTTCAACTCGGACGGCGAACCGCATTCACTATTAATTGGTATCTATTAACTATTTTATCACTGGGCATCTGATTTTACCAGGAATGTGATAAATCAATTTCACCGTTGTCAGCATATAGCTGTCATTGTATTTTGGATTACCACGTTGGTCTGTTGTACTCGAGAAGCCTTGAATTGATGTAACTAATACAAATGGATCAACATTTGGATCATAACCATTTTGTGATTTTAAATAATTAATGACACCTTGTGTACGGTCGATACCACGATTGGCAGCAAATCGTTCAGTTACTCTATTAGCCATAATTGCGGATAATGGATTTTGTGTTTTTAAAGCCGAAGGGTCTGCATAGTTACCGCCAGCATCATCTAAATAGTCTGTCAAGGTATAACGATAGCCTACTTCAAATCCTAAATCCCAAGCATTATTTATTTTATATCGTACCCCAAAACCAACTGGGAAGGCCATGCTGATCAAAGAATAAGGCTTTGCATAGCCTGCCAAACCTTGCCCTTCGGTGTTTAAAGGTTGTAAGCGTATCCAATCATTCGTATCTCTTGGCCTATCTTGAATAGTAATGTTTAAAGATGTATCTGGACGAGCCATAGGGTCATGGGCAAAAACGGCAATTCCTCCGAAAATGTATGGTATGATTTTTTCACGACGTAAGTAACTTTTTTCCGTGCGGACTAAATCATATTGAGCCACTATGGAAAGTTCTTTGATGTCATTTCTGAAATGAAGATTACGCATAAAATTTGCCTCATAGCCCGTTACACCATCCATAAAACTATCATCGCCAGAGATTCTTGCCCAAGTAAGTCCGAAACGAATTCCTACTGATGGAGAAATCTGACGGGTAAAATTGAAAGCGGCATTCCAACGAATTCCATTAAAGGTAGATTGAACGATACGTCCATAAGGTGATAAATCTCCGTAATAACTGGAAGTACCAACCCCCAAACTAACGGTTGAGGTAGGTTCAAAATTAGGGTTTCTACGAGCTTTTTCTTTTCCTCCGAAAAGATTTGAAAACTTAAACTGTGCCACTACGGATTGCGAACTTAGGGTCGTAATCAATAGCAAAACAAGCAAATGAGTATGTTTTTTCATAATTGTATATAATCAGAAAGAGTGATTTTTGGGCTTCATAATTTCATAAATTTTTATTAATTAATTTAAAAAACTACGTTTATTAACCATCCTATATGGTTAAAATGTGGTTACAAAGATACCGTTTTAGTTTACATAAATTTTTAACGTAAAAAAAAACGCTTTGTTATATTGTGCGGATATTTTTTTACCACGAAAATAATGCCAGTTTTACGGTAAAAGGTGAACGGTACACGGTGAACGGTTTTGAAAGAATAATTTTTCTGCATTTTCGACTCGTAATCGTTTACCATTCACCGTTCACCGTGAACCGTAATGTTCATTTTTCTTAAAATATGTTAAAAATCATCAAACCATTGCACCGTAAGAATAGTTTTTACGTTAAATTAGTACCTCGGTTTTACGATGATTTCTTGAATGAGAAACTATTCCACTAAAACTGTCGAAAAATAAAATTAAACTATTAATTAATAAAAAAATGGAAATCAAAAGTAATTTAAAAACCCTTGCGATTGTCGGAGCGTTGAGTAGTGCAACTACGCTCGGAGCTTATAAGTTGTTTTTGGAAAAAGCCCCCAACGATGCTGTTTTCAGTAGTACTCCTTCGGCTTTTACCCGTATGGTTTCAGATACGCCCCCTATCACGGGTGCATCTGGTGTACCAGGCGACTTTACTTATTCGGCTGAAAAAGTTACGCCTGCTGTTGTTCATATCAAAACAAAGATGACTCGTAATGTGAGCCGTCAGATGATGGACCCTTTTGAGGATTTCTTTGGTGGTTTTGGTGGAGGTGGCGGTGGTCGCCGTCAGCAACCTGAGGCACAAGAGGCTTCTGGTTCGGGTGTGATTATTAGTGCCGACGGCTACATCGTAACGAACAATCACGTGGTGCAAGATGCTGATGAGGTGTCGGTAATGTTGAATGATAAGCGTGAATTTAAGGCAAAGGTTATCAGTACCGACCCATCGTCTGACATTGCAGTTATTCAGATAAAATCTACCAATCTTCCCTTCTTAACTTTTGGAGATTCTGATAATCTCAAAGTGGGCGAATGGGTGTTGGCAGTGGGTAATCCGTTTAATTTAGAATCAACCGTTACGGCGGGCATTGTATCGGCAAAAGGTCGTCAAAATATCATTGACCGTGAAAAAGATGTTAATCCATTAGAGTCATTTATTCAAACGGATGCCGCCGTAAACCCAGGTAATTCGGGTGGTGCTTTGGTAAATTTAAAAGGTGAATTGGTAGGAATTAATACTGCCATTTATAGCCGTACTGGTCAATTTGCAGGATATTCATTTGCTGTACCCGTAAGTATCGTGAAAAAAGTTGCCGCAGATTTGATTAAATTTGGTAATGTTCAACGGGGTTTCTTGGGCGTAAATATTAGTGAAGTAAACAGCAAATTGGTTCAAGAGAAAGATTTGAAAGTGAACGATGGTGTGTACGTAGGTGGTTTCCCTGTGGGTGGAAGTTCAGCACAATCGGCGGGTTTGAAAGTGAACGATGTTATTATTAAAGTAGATGGCGTACCAACTTCTTCAAGTTCAAAATTGATGGAATTGGTTGGTCGTAAGCGTCCAGGCGAAACCGTGGTTGTAACGGTAAATCGTGATGGTGACGTGAAAGATTTTAACGTAACCTTAAAAAACAAAGACGGTAATACCAATATCGTAAAAGGCGAAGTTTCAACTGCCATTGAAAGTACCTTTTTAGGAGCAAAACTGGCAAATCTAACTCCTAACGATAAAGAGAAATATGGCGTAGCAAACGGTGTAAAACTAACAGAAGTTGACCCAGACGGACGTTTTGGTTCTCAGGGTTTTGATAAAGGATTTGTTATCACAAAAATTGACGATAAAGCAGTGTCAAATGCCAAAGACGTAGCCGATATGTTGGCAAGTCGTAAAGGAAGAATTAAAATTGAAGGTATTGATGCCGAGGGTACTCGGGTTATTATGGTTCTTTAATTTTAGTTATTAGTATCGGACAATTAGTTATTATATCAAAAAGCCCTTTGAAGAGATTCAAAGGGCTTTTTGATTAATGTCAATTCGTCTGTTATGCCAATAAAAAGTAATTAATAACCAATAACTAACCTACATTTCCCGATAAGCCTTATCCAATTTTCTGCAAAAATATCCCGCCAATTGGCTACTCAATGAATTAAATAATGAAGAAGAACTTGGCTCAAAATGCCATGAACCACTTACTGGGCAAACCTTTCCATCCAAAGCCTCTACATTACCACTGAATGACTGATACGAATCAGTCCAAACATAATTTTCATGTTGTAATTCACTGTCAATCAAATAGTTATTTCTATAATCACGTACCTGCATTTCCATGCTTCCTTGTACTTGAATACGTTTGTTATACGTTATGATACTCGCCTTTACGGTTTCAAAAACATCTACATAAGTAGAATCGTTTATTTTCTTTCTACCCGTTTTTATTTGCTTACTAAAATTCTCAACTTTCGTGTCAATCTCTATTCTCGGCGAAGACATATCTACTAAAATAAATTTCACCAAATCATTTTGTGGCAAACTATCCTCATGGGCTGATTTTATCGTATAATATTTCACAAAAGGGCTTGGTAGTTTTGCTTTTGGGCGGAAAAAAGCGTAATCAAAATTCTCTTGTAAAATCTGTCTTTCATCATGATATAGACGAATTGTAGAGAAAACGGGCTCAATCGTAACTCGGTGAATGGCGTACTGAAATGCCTCCTCAGCTTTCTGATTGGCTTCTTTGTAATTAGGAATCAAGTCGTTAGCTCTTTGAAATTGCCCCAAAGCATCTTTTGCCGCCAAACGATTTTCTTTATGTGCCAACGCAATGATACCCGCTTGATAACGGTCATCTGCTGCTAATTGACGAGCCGTTTCTGACTCACGGGCATAGTTCTGAGGTACGCCAACAATCTGCATAATGGCGGGTTTGCGAGTGATTACTTCATAAATTTGATTCAATTGTTGGTATTCCGCCAAAGCTTTTTCCCAATGAAAAGGTTCTGGTGAATTTTCATACATTCTGACCGCTCGCTTGTGGTTATCAATTGCCAAAGGATAGGCTTCTTTCAAAACAGTAAGGGCTTTTTGATGATTGGGCTTGTCTTGTAAACGATTGATAGATAAGAAGATAGATTCATCAAAATTGCCATTTTTGAGTTGTTGCAATCCGCTACTGCACGAGCTAAGGATGATTGCCATTAAGCAAAAAATGATTGTTTTTTTGGGGGATGAGAGGCTGGTTTTCATGGCTTTAAATTTTACGGTTTATCTTTGATACGTAAATGACAAATATTAAACAATTACCCCCTAATAGCATTTTGTTAATGATTTGTTAAAGATTTTTTATAATTTTAGGATAAGGAAAAATATGTCTGAATTTAGATTCGTCAGATTAATGGATTTATAGGATTAGTTAAAACAATTATCAACATGGATTATTAAAGTACCAATCCAATAAATCCTAAAATCCAACACGGTGCGACGTTTCGCAATCCAAATTCAGACGGGGTCGCCCAGACAAAAAGTACAAACATTTCCCCTCCATTTTTATAAAACCTTTATACAATGCAAAAACAATTATCATCAATTTACTCAAAGCTCGTAGCTCAAAGCTCAAAGCTAATAATCCTTTCATTGCTCATTACACATTGCTACCAGCTTCACGCTCAAGACCCTTGGATAGTATCGGCAGACAAGATTAACCCAAGCAATTATTATGGCGTAACAGTTGCCAACGGTATGATTGGCATCGTTTCATCCCCCGAACCTTTAAAGGTGAAAGACGTAGTTTTAAACGGTGCTTTTGATACCTACGGTCGTGGGCGAGTATCTAATATTCTAAAAACTTTTGAATTTGCCAATATGGATTTGGAAGTTGATGGCAAACGTTTAGGACGGGCAGACATCAGCAATTACAAGCAGGAATTGAACATGAAAACTGCCATTCTGACTACAACTTTTGACTATTCAGATAAAGTTTCCGTGAAATATTCGGTGATGGCTTTGCGTCATTTGCCCTACACAATGATGATAGATGTGGAGATAAAAGCCAAGAAAGAATGTGAAGTTACGCCCCACAGCGTGATGTCTGCCCCTGATATGTTGCGTGATGTTAAAAATTCTTATGCCCTCATCGATCGTCCCCACGCTTTGATTCCATTGATGACGTCAGTAGCAAAATCTCCCACTGGAAAACACACGTTGGCTGCTTCTAACTCCTTTATTTTTAGTGAAGAACGTGGCAAAGAACCCCAGTTGATTCATGAAGAATGGGACTACGGAATGCACCGTTTGAAGTTTACTAAAAAGATGATTTCGAATGAAATCTATTCGTTTAGTATCGTAGGTTCAACGATTTCAACGGAACAAACGCCCGACCCACAAAATGAAGCCGAGCGTTTAACGATTTATGCGGCTTTGGAAAAACACGATCGTTTATTGCAACGCCACAAAGAAGGTTGGGAAAAACTTTGGACTTCGGATATTAAAATAGAAGGCGACCCAGATGCTCAACGTGCAGCCCATTTTGCCATGTATCATTTGTATTCTTTTTGTCGTGAAGGACAAGCATACAGCCTTTCGCCGATGGGGCTTTCTGGCTTGGGTTATAATGGACATGTGTTTTGGGATACTGAAATTTGGATGTACCCAGCCATGTTAGTTTTACATCCAGAAATGGCAAAATCGCTTTTGGAATATCGTTTTGAAAGAATGGAATCTGCCCGTAAAAATGCTAAATCACATGGCTATAAAGGCGTAATGTTTCCGTGGGAATCGGACGATGCGGGACAGGAAGCTACGCCAGTGTGGGCTTTGACGGGACCATTTCAACATCATATTACGGGAGATATAGGTTGGGCATTTTGGAAATATTACGAAGTAACCAAAGACAAAGAATGGCTAAGAACTCGTGGCTATCCTATGTTGAAAGAAGTAGCAGATTTTTGGGTAAGTCGTGCCGAGAAGGGTGCTGATGGAAAATATCACATAATCAATGTAGTCTGTGCGGACGAATGGGCAGAAAATGTGGACGATAACGCCTACACCAATGGCATGACAAAAGAGGTGTTGGATTTTGCCACCGAAGCCGCCGAAGAACTCAAAATTGCTCCAAATCCAAAGTGGGAGGAGGTGATGAACGGTTTGGTGATTCTCAGAAATGCCGATGGCGTAACGAAAGAACACGCCACTTATAACGGTGAAACCATTAAGCAAGCGGATGTGAACTTACTTTCGTACCCGATGCACCAAGTAACTGACCCCGCCTTGATTAAGAAAGATTTGGAATATTACGAAGCCAGAATGTCGCCCGACGGACCAGCGATGTCGCAAGCGATTTTGTGTATTCTGCACGCACGCCAAAACAATACTGACAAGGCGTATGAACTTTTTACGAAGAGCTATAAACCCAATGAAGTACCACCCTTTGGCGTATTGGCAGAAACGGCGGGCGGTACAAACCCCTATTTTGCTACGGGTGCAGGCGGATTTTTACAAACCATCCTAAACGGTTTTGGCGGTTTAGACATCGGTGAAGAAGGCATCGAACAAATCAAAGACATTAAACTCCCAAAATCTTGGAAATCCTTGACGATTACGGGGGTTGGGGTTGAGAAGAAGACGATTGTGGTTTTGGGTGGTAAGTAGAGCGAGTTATTTAAATTTTTTTACGTTCATTTTGATTTTATATCAAAATGAACGTGTTTTTTTGAATAAAATAAAAGCATATATTTACGATATGGAAAAAATTATTTTAAATAATTATCGGTGTTTTGAGCATATTGAATTAACATTCAAAGAGGAGGTAAATCTTTTAATTGGGGATAATTCAAGTGGTAAAACAACACTTATTAGAGCTTTTAGTTCTGTCCTTAATTCATTCTTTATTGGATTTAGTGACGAAAATACACGCTTCTTTGGACTTGCTCAAAATGATTTTAGTATTAAGGAATCACTTACGGGATTAGCTAATGAACCTCAAATTAGAATTGACTTTAAGTATCTTGATGTCCAGGCTTCATTAGAGTTAAATTCAAAAAAGGGCAGAACTCTGACATCACCTTTAAAATCTATCAATCTAATAGGTAAAGAATTTTACAATGGATTATTTCAGGAAGGAGAACAAGTAAAATCACTCCCCCTTTTTGCAAGTTTTTCAACCGCCGATATTCATACTAATAGAAAAATAAATGGCGATAAATTTAAGAAATATGAACACAAGCCATCTTTTGGTTATTATGAATGCTTGCAAGGTGGTGGTTTTTTAGAATATTGGACAAAAAGATTATTGATATTAAAAGAGGCTCAAAAGGGTCAAATTGAGATAGAAGGCGTAAGATTGGCAGTTCAAAAAGCATTAGGTTCGGAAGGTTGTAATGTTATTTCTGATATTCAAATAAGACATAATCAAGGTAAAGTATATTATATTCTTAGTGATAATAGAGAGGTGGATACAGATAATCTTTCTGATGGTTTA
>JANPGQ010000746.1:0-3442 GCA_031423975.1 Cytophagales bacterium
GATGGTATTGCCAGTTGTGGTGCTGGAAATATAGTGATTAGTACAAACCTTCCAGGAAGCGCTTATCAATGGCAAGTAAATACAGGTACTGGCTTTGTAAATATGACTAATAATGCAACTATTAGTGGAAGTAATACACAAAACTTGCAAATATCCTCGGCTCCTACCAATTGGTATGGCAATCAATATCAATGTATTACCAATGGCATTGCTGGTAATATTTACACCTTAAAATTTATTGCTTATTGGAGTGGCACGGCAAATACAATTTGGAGCAATCCACTCAATTGGAAATGTGGGGTGATACCCGATTTGAACACTGATGCTATCCTGAATTCTGGCAATACGTTGGTAAATGCCAATGCCACTTGCCGAACTTTATTCGTAGGCAATGCTACCGTAGATGTGAGTGTTGGCGTAAATTTTATGATTGTGAAATAGTTTCAACAAACCCTTATCTTTGGCTAAAATTACCCAATCAACATACCATGAAAAAACTTATTATATTAAGCATTTTATCCTTTTACGTTTCGGTTTTGGTAGCCCAAACCCTCCCAAACCCCATCATGTTCTGTACACAAGTACCTTTCCCGCAAGGATTTGCTACAAGTTTAGAAACCTTTGGCAATCATCAAGCAAGTACATTTTCCGCTCCAAGAGGGGGTGATTTGTATATTCGTTATACCGATGGTTCTTTGAAAAACCTGACTCAAACGGCTGGCTTTGGGCAAAATGGTTTTCAGGGAGCTACGGCTATTGCCGTTCGAGACCCATCGGTGCATTGGTCTGGGAAAAAAGCCCTTTTCAGTATGGCAATTGGCTCGGCAACTGTACGCTATCAAGTTCAGAATTATACGTGGAAATTGTATGAAATTACGGGTTTGGGACAAAATGAAACGCCTGTTATTACGCTTGTACCTAATCAGCCCGTTGGCTATAATAATGTGCAACCCATTTATGGCACCGACGACCGCATTATTTTTACTTCGGATATGCCTCGTGGTGGATTGGCTCATTTATACCCACAGCATGATGAATATGAATCTTCGCCTATTGTATCAGGCATCTGGCGACTCGACCCAAAAGCCTGTTCAGTAGCAAGTGGACTGGAAATGCTAACTCATTCACCCTCAGGCGATTTCACCCCAAGTATTGATAATGCAGGAAGATTGATTTTTACGAGATGGGACCATTTGCAAAGAGACCAACAAGCCGATGGTGATATTATGTATAATGCTGGATACGGTACTTTTAATTATGCCGATGAAAGTCAAAATGCCGTAAAATCCTCTATTTCGCCTGATAATGAAATATTTCCAGAGCCTCGGAATGTTAGAACTGACTTGTTGTCATTACCCCAATGGGCAAATACAAATCCACAAGGTTTCAATGTATTTAACCCTTGGATGATGAACGAAGACGGCACAGAAATGGAAATGCTAAACCATCTCGGCAGGCATGATATGGGCAATTATATGACCCAAAATTTCCCACTTGACCCAAATCTTCACGATTTTTACTCGCCAATTAGTCCAACGCCAATTCGCTCTATGTTTCATATTAAAGAATCGCTCGTAACACCAGGACTTTATTATGGTATTGAAGCACCTGAGTTTGGTACGCATGGTGCGGGCATGGTCGTAACAGTAAATGCTCCCCCTGGGATGCACCCAGAGCAAATAACTTTTACCTACGTAACACATCCCGAAACACGAACTCAAACTGCTATACCCACGGCAAATCATTCTGGATTTTACCGAAATCCTACGCCACTTTCGAATGGACAAGTGCTTGCCGTTCATTCAAATTTCACAGATGTTGATGCCAATATTGGTTCGATTACGCCCCTCAGTAAATACGATTTCAGAATTAGACTATTGGTGCCAGTTGGTAGTTATTTCAAAGGCAATACTACTGCTATTACGGGAGCGGGCATCACCAAAAGTGTTAATTGGTGGAGTCCTGATGTAGCTTATTCATATAGTGGTGTACTTTGGGAAACCTATCCTGTGGAGGTGAGAGCAAGGGCTTTACCAACCACAACAACACTAAACCAAGAAAATGTAGCGCCTTCTGAACAAGCTCTTTTTACTGCCGCTGGGGTTGATTTATACGATTTTCGTAAATTTTTAATACGAAATAATTTATCAGTTTTAGCAATCAGAGATGTTACAAGTCGTGATGACCAAGATACCCAACAACCTTTTAATTTGAAAGTTGCGGGTACAAATCACCAAACGATAAATCCTGTTCATCCGACAGGTATTTACGATGTAAAACATTTGCAATTTCTACAAAACGATTTCCTTCGTGGAATTGGTGGCATCAATACGCCAAAAGCTGGCAGACGTGGCATTGCTCAATTGCTACACGACCCCACCGCTATGACTTATAATCCGCCAACTACGGGTTCGCAAGGAAGTGCCAATATTCATCCAGATGGCTCTGTGGCTATGATTGTCCCTGCCAAAAGAGCTTTGACTTGGCAATTAACGGATGCCAACAATAAAGGAATCGTGAGAGAAAGATTATGGATTAGCACAAAGGCTGGTGAGGTCAGAACTTGTACGTCTTGCCACGGAGAAAGTACCTTGAACCAAGCGGGATTAACTTCTCCGACCAATGCCCCGCAAGCGTTGACAACTTTGTTGAATCATGTAAAAGTAATTGACAGCGATAATGATGGTTTTAAGGATATTTATGATGCCTTTCCTTATGATAATACAAAGCATATTGCCGAGGCAGTTAATGAAGAATTTACGATAAATTTAGTAAACTGGATTAATCAAAACATTGATAATGATGTAGTTACGTGGACTACTCAAAGCAATACTTGTAATGCTAATTCAGCCATGATAAACAATCGGGCAGTAGATAATACTGGAAAAATAGACCGATTGAGAAAAGTAATAGACCTCACAAATATAGATTTTGCGAAGTTAACTTTTGATGTTGCCTACGCACGATATAATGCTACGAAATTTGACAGATTGAAGGTTTATGTAGTTTCTTGTACGGGCGTTCAGACACTTATTTATGATAAATCGGGAACAGCCTTAGCAACAGCACCAGACCAAATATCACTTTTCACACCCACAGATTGTAGTCAATGGCGAACAGAAACCATCAATTTATCTGCATTTGCGGGGAAAACCGTTGAGCTTGTTTTTGAGGATATTGGTGGTTGGGGGAATCGTTTATTTTTAGATAATATTCTCATTCAAGAATTAGGTGTTTCTCCGTCCTGTACAACCATGTTCAGTATCGCTTCTGGGCTATGGAATAACCCAAATACGTGGTCATGTGGACGTATTCCTGACCTGAATGATGTTATTACAGTTAGTCATAATGTATCTGTTTCTGGAACTGGTTTTTGTAAAAATATAAGCTATTTGGGGAGTGGGAAAGTTGATATTTTGGTGGGTGGAAATTTGAAAATGAA
>JANPGQ010000747.1:0-6343 GCA_031423975.1 Cytophagales bacterium
AATACTGATTCATTATTGTCTGGTTACCAATTTTACAAAGACGCTCAAAAAGAGTTTGAAAATAAAGGCTACCGTTTGCAAGTTGATTTAGGACAACGTGAGAAAGCCCTTCAAGGTGAATTGCAAGCGATTCAGCAAAGAGCTCAAACAATGACTCAAGCAGAATTGCAGGGTGCAGATATGATGTTGAAGAAGAAAGGTTCTGAATTACAGCAGTATAGCCAACAAAGACAAGGGGCATTGCAAGGAGAACAAGCCAAAAAAATGCAAGAATTGTACGCCAACATCCGTGAGTACGTGAAAAAGCATAATGCTGAAAATAAATTTGAGTTTGTATTGGGCTATACCACAGCGGGTGGCGGAATTCTTTTCGCTGACCCAAGTGCCGACAGAACAAAAGAAATTGTTGATGGCTTGAACGCTGAATATGCTGAATTGAAAAAATCAGCACCTGCCAAGAAATAATTTCTTTCAATTATGAGTTATCAAAAAAGCCGTTCAGAATATTCTGGATGGCTTTTTTGTTGGGGAAAACCTATGTATTTGGCCTATTTTGAATCACAGTTGAACCAACATTCTCACTCTGCATAAGCAATTAATCGCCAGCCTGTAAAATCAAATATCAAAATGGCTCCGCCTCTGCCCGTGATGGTTACGTCAGCTCCTGTATTAGTAATGATTCGATTGTTTTGTACCGTTGCAGCATTATTCTTCAACACAATTGAACCCGTTGAGCCATTGGAAACGTACAGCACCGTCCCAAAGGTTTGTGGGGTAGTTGGTGCAGAGAAACCGTTAATGGTCGTCGTAACATTTGAAGAAGGTTCGATGGTAACAAAAGATTTATCCTGTCTATCAAAAGGGTCATAATTGGCACTAACTAATGGTTGAAAAAGTCTTTCTTTGAGCAATAAATCTTTTTGAATATGCACCGCCCCGTTTACATCCAAACTTACCTCTGGGGCAGTATCTCCAATACCTACAAATCCCACACTATCAATTGTCATTCTGGTAGTTGCTTTGGTATTAAGTTGCAATTTTTGAGTTGAATGATTATAATTAATTGAGCCATCTGCACTACCATCTGGGCTACCAAAAGTCAATCCTGCGGTGGCAGTGTTTGGTGTAAGAATACTCAAATACCCTGATGTAACGCTGTTAGTTTCAAACGTTCCAATTGTGCCTGTTCTGGGTGTTACTGCACCCGCATCACCTATGAATGTATGGAATAAACTGGCGGGTGCGGCAGTACCAATACCCACTCTACCACTGGTCGAAATATTCAAACGGTCTTGATTATTCGTCCGTAAACGTATATCGTTTGAGCCTGTGGCATTGAATTGAAATTGACCGAAAATAGTTGTACTAAAAATCAGTAAAGAGAAGATGGTAAAAATTTGCTTTTTCATGTTTGTTTTATTTTTGTGTTGATTTATACGTGAAAATGTAGCCTTTCATTCACAATTGCTTTTCTCCGTCTCGACACGGAAGCCTGTAAATTATTGCTCATTGACATCAAAAGTCCTTGATTGTCAATACTTTGAAGATGTTTGCAGTTAATAATGAACCCTCGGTGCGTTCTTAGAAAATCATAGTTTTCGAGAATCACCTCAAAGAGTTTAAGGGTTCTTGGGACTAAGACTTTCTGTCCGTACTGCAAGTGGAGAATTGTGTAATTGACCATGCCTTCGAGCATAATAATCTCTTGGAGTGGAATGGTTTTCTTGGTTCGGGGAAAGTAAATTCTTGCCCGAATAATCCGACAAAAATTGGGTGGGAGTTTTTCCATGAGTCTGTATTAGTTTAGAGAATTACTTATTAATCTGAAATTTTATTTGCCCAATCACATTCTTTAATTCATCAATTTGTGTTTGCAGATTGTTAATTATCGCCTGTTGTTCTTGAATTGCCTTTATCGCAATAACCCCGAACCCAGCATAATCCATCATTAAAAAAGGCTCATTGGTTTCTCTATCTTTTTTGTGGTAAACCAATTCTGGAAAATATGGTAAAACATCCTGAGCCATAAAGCCGATAGATTTTCTATCAGAATCTTCGCTTTTTATAAAATTATATTTATAAGCATTCAATTTTAAAACATTGTCAAGTACAGGGTTAATAGTAGTAATATTTTTTTTGGAATTTTTATCCGAAAGAGCCGTATAAACACCAGTTACCCTGTCAATATTTGCCCTTAGGGAACCATTATAATAAAAATTCAAAGAGCTATCTGTGGAACTCACATAAAAGCCCCACCTTAAAATTGGGCTATTAGGATGCCGAATGGTTAGTTGGTCGGAATTGTTAGAGCCAACAATTTGCAACCGACCATTTGTTACGCTACCACCTGGCGTAGCAGGCGTAGTTGATGTAGGCAATGGCGTTAATCCAATACCTATTACGGGCGAATTATTTTTTGCATTAGTATAAGCTACTGATTCATCCGTAGTCCAAGAAGAACTAAGTTGTTGCCAAGCCGTACCATCATGAAACCAAAAGCCTTTGGTGGTAATGTCATAAACGGTTAATCCAGTAACGATTGGCAATAAATTTCGCTGGGCAGTAGTCATGCGAGGAAAAAGTACACCTTTATCCGTACCCACCATATCAAGTATGGCATTGGCATTTGCCGAAACACCAGTAGGATTTAAAGCTAATTGTTTTGAGATTATATTTCCATTCACCTCTAATTTTTCCGTTGGATTTGTTTCACCAATACCAACATTACCACCCGATAAAATGGTTATTCTTTCCGTATTACTGGTTCCAAATCTCATAGCACTATTTTCAAAATTCCAAATAGAGGCATCCACAAGAGAGCTGTTTAATCCAACTAAAAAACCATCCGAGGCGGTTGCACCAGTGTTTATATTCTGAAATTGAGCAATGGATTTGGTATTGTTAAAAATATTTAACGGTGCAATGGGCGTAACCGCACCAATGCCTACATTTCCACCTGAATACGAGATAGCACTCCCATTGACATTCCATTGATTGCCAAAGGAGCTTTCTTGCCACGCTGTACCGTCAAAATGGTTGAATTTATTGGTGGTAGTATTATAAAAAAGCAAACCTGCCGATGGGGAAGCAATTGAACCCGAACTCGAAATTCGTGGAAACAACACGCCTTTATTGGTACTACTTACATCCAACATTGCATTAGGTGATGGGGCTGCATTAGTAGTGTTAATACCGATTTGGGCAAAGGATTTTAGTTGAATTAATCCTAAGAAGACAATAGCAAAAATTGAGAGTAATGTCTTGATTTTCATTGTTTTATGAGTTTTAAAGAATGGGTCATAAATGTTTCACAACCTGATTAATATCAGATTGACAACACAAACTTATCCTTTAAAAACACATGAAAAAACTACTAATATTAATAGGTAGTAAGTCTTTAAGTAGTAAGGTTTTAAACACCATAATGAAATCAATGGAGTACATTTTTACACTTACGCCATTACACCTTACAGACTTACAACTCCTATACCAAATGCCTATGCACAGCCTGCATAACTGCCTCAGTAGCAGAATTGACGTGAAGTTTTCGGTAAATGTTTTTGAGATGAAAATTGACTGTAGAGAAGCTGACTTTACATTCGACGGCAATCATTTTGTAACTCATGCCTTTAACCAAACACTCCAAAACTCGTTGTTCGGTGCTTGATAATGCTTGAAAAGTTTCCTGTTTTTGATTTTGTTGGCTAAACATTGTCATCACCTTTCGGGCAATGGCAGGCGACATCGAAGAGCCTCCCTGATAGACTTCAATAATGGCATCCACGTAACGTTCGGGACTGGAATCTTTGAGAATATACCCACTCGCTCCCGCACAAATAGCCGCAAATATACGGGCATTATCTTCAAAAACTGTTTGAATAAGCACCTGAATATCAGTGTTTTGATTCTTTATTTTCTCCAAAGCCTCAATGCCCGAAATCCCAGGCATTTGAATATCCATCAGTACCACATTAGGTTTATCTTTTTTTATATTTCGCAGCACATCATTGGCATTGGGATATGCTCCAGCCAAAAACAACTCTTCAGAAAGGTTTATCGTTTCAGCAAGAAATTCCCGTATTTCAGTATTATCTTCAAAGATGGATACACGTATCATGGTAGCGGTTTTTTGCTTATGGTAAATCTGGAAATTACATTCAAAAGTATGGGATAATTTACTTCTTTTCACCTACTAATATTAATAGGTTTTAAACCATAATTTCACTTCAGTTCCTTCGCCAATAGTAGAATTTATTTCACATTTTCCCTTCAAATGTTTAGCTCTATTCTGAAAATTCAATAAGCCATTTCCATTTCTCAGCTTACTGGTATCAAAACCTTTACCATTGTCTTTGATGATTAAAAATAGCGTATTTTGTTGTAAATAGAGGCTTAATTTTGCAAAATCTGCCTCTGAATGTTTCGCAATGTTATTGATGGCTTCCTTCATAAAAAGATATAAATCCCTCCGATAATCAATGGGTAAAATCTTATTTTGGATTTCATCGCTGACGTTTAAATCTAATTCTATTTGGTTATTCTCTAAGGTTTCTATAGCAAATTTCATCATTCTATCCAACCATTCTTCCGAATCATCATTGCGTGAATTCATTTCCCATACATTTTCACGAACTAAATTCATAATTTCTCTTGATTTTTCGCTTATTTTACTGAAAACCAATTCATTAGGAGATGATTCTTTTTGAGCTTTCCGACGATTTGATTCTGAAAACATGGTTAAACTACTCAAAGAAGCAGCTAAGTCGTCGTGCAAATTGGTGGCAATTTCGTTACGGATATGTTGTTGACGTTCCTTTTCTAATTGTTCAGAACGAAACTTATCTCCCAAAGCTAATGAGAAAAGTACAATTTCAATCATCGAACCACCCATCAAATAATAATCCTGATTTTCAGCCGATACAATACCAAAATTTTTGAGAATAACCACGAAAGTAGCAATCATCAAAGCTGTAAAAGCCAAAAGAGAAAAATAGGCAGATTTTTGTTTTAAAATAATAAGTTTGATAATTAAATAAAAAAACCAAAGCACTAATATCATAATTAAACCAACGCCCACAATATTAAAATACCATTGATAAAATAATAAAGAAATAAGAACTAAAAATGCCACAATCCATGATACTCTTAAAGAAATACGATGCCAATGGGGCAAATTTTTCTTCAAATTCCAAAAGTTTCTGAGAAAATGAAGCATAAAGAAATTTGACCCAAACATAAATACAATCACACCTCGGTCATTGATAAAACTGTTCGACCAAATATATTGAAATCCATAACCGTATAAATCGGCTTGGAGCAAGCCAAAAGTCAGTACATAAAACACGTATAATAGATAAGTTTTTTCTCGAATCGTAAGCCAGAGAAAGAAATTATAGAAAGAAATAAGGAAGATGAAACCAAAGTAAATTCCCCAAACAAGGTTGCGATTGGCAAGGTGTTGGTATAGGCTTTTCCCATCCCAAAAAGTCATGGGAAATTTTAAGTCTTCAGTACCATTTGCTCGTAAATAAATAGTGTAGGATTGATTTTGAATCATTTTTAAGTCAAAAAATAGATTTCTATCCGCAATTTGATAGGAAGCAAAAGGCAGAGAATCACCTGTTTTAGCTTGATAAATGAGTTGATTATTTTTTACTAAAAAGAAGGAAAGATAATTTATTCGAGGATTGTCAATTTCTAAAAACCAATGCTTTGTGGAGGTATTTTTAATATTAATTTTTAGCCAAATATTAGCCGTACCATAACCAAAATTTGGGATTGAAAAATTAGTTTTTTGGAAGTTTTTTTGAAAATTGGAAGATAGAATATCTTTATCCGAAAACTGGTGATTTGAGTCTTCAAACACCAAGCAATTATAAGCCACATGCACTTCGTTAGACTCATTTGATAGGATGATTTCTTGTGCGGAAAGGGGTATGTTCAGTAAAAATAAAAGCCCGAGAATTTGATTTTTCATCAATATCTTTCTGTAAATTAAGTAGTTACAGTTTAAAGATATTGACAAATAAAATGGTTTGCAATTTTAGGAAGGATAGTTTAGTTAATGGTAATTCTAAACAAAAACTTCCTTTCCTACCAACAAAATCTCCTCCAAAAACTCCCGTGAATTGCTTAGTCTTGGCACTTTGTGTTGTCCGCCCAATTTTCCCCGATTTCGCATCCATGTGTAAAAAGTTTCGTGAGGAACAACGTTGATTTTGGGTGCTTTCAAAACCATGTCTTTGTAGCGTTTGGCATCGTAATCTGAATTAATTTCTCGGAGAGTTTCATCCAAAACTTTATTAAAAACTTCTTGATTATCAGGCTCTTGCGAAAATTCTAT
>JANPGQ010000748.1:0-2271 GCA_031423975.1 Cytophagales bacterium
GTCAAAAATTATACTATCCTGTCCAATTAATTCTTCTCTGGAATACTTTGAAGTCCGACAGGTTTCATCATTTACAAAGTTGATAATACCATCGGCATCTAAAATAATCACTCCCGATGTTTCATCTAATGCTAATTTATAACTATCTAATTCGGTAGTGATGGTCTCTAATGATTTTTTTGACAGTCTTTCTACTTCACTATTTAGCTCAATATTTTTATTTCTCAGTTCTAACTGCGTGATTACGTGCTTAGCAAGGGTAGTCAGTACCATTCGCTGCGTGGCATCGAGTTGTCGGGGTACTTGATCCACTACGCACAATGCCCCAATATTGAAGCCAGCGGGGGTGGTTAGGGGAGCACCCGCATAAAAGCGAATGAACGGTACGCCCGTAACGAGCGGATTTTCCTGGAAGGTTTGATTTATTTGAGCATCGGGAACTTCAAATATTTCTTGGTCCATGATGGTGTATTGGCAGAAAGAAATGTCCCGAGGCATTTCGGTATCTTCAATGCCAATACGGGATTTAAACCATTGTCGTTTATCATCAATGAGTGATATAAAGGCCGTGGGGACGTTACAAATATGCGCTACCAATTTAGTGATATTATCAAACTCTTCCTCTGAAAAAGTATCTAAAATGTGGTAATTCTTTAAAGCAGTGAGTCTATCCTGTTCATTTGGCGGAAGAGGAACATTGGGTCTGGACATAATCTATATTAGTTATTGCTGATCAACAAAGTTTTGCTAAGGCTGTATAAATATTTTAACATTAAAAATGTGAATACATTGGTTTTAAGTTTCAATAGTATGAAAAAATAACTACTTTTCAAGTAAATAAATAATAATTCTTAATATTTGAGCCGATAATTACCAGTATTTTTGTAAATCTAATACTACCAAAACCCGCAAAAATCACGCCTAAATTAACGTTTTAGAAATTGAGATAATTATGTCACATCATTCTACTAAACAAAGGCCAGAAAAACGAAAATCCAACAAATTTATTAGTGATGTATGCTAAAAATGGAGTGCATCAAAAAAGAAAACCTTCGACCACTGGTCGAAGGTTTTGCATACATGGGTAAGGGTTAGTCTTCGCTCGCATTGAAAAAATTTTTTCCTTCTACATTCCAATTTCACATTTACTCTATATTTGATGCTCACAAGCTCTTTTGCCTACCAAATGTTTAAAGTCTTTTTGATAAGTAGGATTAGGGTTAGAAACGATTAACTCCAATTTGTTCATGTTTCCTATTCGTAAACAAATAAGATGAAAATCTTTTAATACTAACATTTAACCCTGCTTTTTTTATGATGAGTTATGAATGATAAATTATTAATATTTAGCACAATTCATAACTCATTATTAATAATTTATCATTTTACTTCTTTCGGCTTTTTGTCTTAGTGATACCATACGGCACGCATTTGGCCTCACCACATGAGCAGATAACTAAAAGAATCTGCAGATAAATCGAGTCAAAATCTAATGAATCAGAAGTTTAGATTTAATTGAATTAGGCTCAGAATCAATTGAATCAGCGGAATCAGAATCTGGGATTCTGCAGAAATATATCCAAAAAAGAAATTAACGAACCGACTGAGAATCGTGCAACTTCCATATTATAGAAGTTAAAAATTCTGTGGGATCGTTCGCCGACGATTTTTGTACCTTCTTTTAATTTAATCCGTCATTCTATGATACAATGAAAATTATCTTAAAAACTTATCTCAAATATCTGTTTTATGGTCTCATAAATCAAAATCTCATATATTTTTATAAATCTTGAGTTTAAGAGACATGATAGCTTAGATTTGGCCCAAATGGTGAACTCAAACCACCTAAATAATTCTTGAAGATTATCACTAAAATTGCAAAAATCTGGTAAAATTTAAAAATTTAAGCCATTACAATCGCCCAAACGTAATTTTACACAACTTAATAATATACTCTACAGAAGTCGTAGTCAAACTCGCACTTTGCTTTAATGGTAAAAATTGTCAAGACAAACAAAAGTGACAGTTCGGAAAACTCCCAAACCGTCACGCTATAAACAAAGTATATCTTCGCTATTCAATTTTCAGTATTTTCTCCGTATAAACTTTATCATCAATACTTGTTTTAATAAAATATTCCCCTGAACGAACATCTTTTAGGTTTACTTGAAATGTATTGATGCCTACTGTTCCTTTTAATTTGGATAAATGTTGTGAAATTCCTCTGCCATCAATCAAATCAATGCCAATAATGGAGTTATCTTTTTCGAC
>JANPGQ010000749.1:0-6996 GCA_031423975.1 Cytophagales bacterium
GTTCGAGGGTTTGAATTGAGTTGTTGCAAACCAAAATACGCCAAAACACGGTTTTCGCCCACAATTGGTACGATGTCGCAAGAGATGGATGTAACCACCAAATCCAAATACGGCAATAATAATTCTTCGGCAATGCCTTGGCTAGTGCAAAATGCCTGCAATAATTTGAAACCCACGCCACAACCCGTCAATTCATCAAAAGGATAGGTACAATCTGCCCGTTTGGGGTCAAGCACTGCTGCGGCATCGGGCAGGTCATTTTCGTCGGGGCGGTGGTGATCGCAGATGATAAAATCTACATTATGCGCTTTCGCCCAAGCCACTTTATCTTTTGATTTTATCCCACAATCTAAACAAATAATCAGTCCAAAACCATTGTCAGCGGCATATTCAATGCCTTTTTGAGAAACACCATAACCTTCGGCATAACGGTCGGGAATATAAAATTCTAAGGGAGCATCTTCTCGGTTTTGGAAAATATGCGTTTTCAGAAAACCGTACATGGTGGCTACGGACGTGGTGCCGTCCACATCATAATCACCATAAACTAATATTTTTTCACCCTTAAAAATTGCCTCTTCTAAACGAGCCACCGCTTTATCCATGTCTTTCATCAGGAAAGGGTCGTGCAGATGCGAGAGGTCGGGGCGGAAAAACGTCTTGGCTTCCTCGAAATTATGCACATTTCGTTGAGCCAAAAGCATAGCCATTTCAGGCGAAACATTCAGCTTTTCGACCAATAAATCTATTTGTTCTTGGGGAGGAGTATCTTTAAAAATCCAACGTTTTTCTGTCATAATAACAAAAATACAATAACCCACCACGATTTGGTAATTGTGATGCGTTATTTAGGAAAATTTAAGAGAATGGGAGATTATTTTTCTTTACTTTTGATTCGAAAATAGGCAATTCCAACAGCTACTCCTATCCAGGTCCATTTGAAATGATATTGACTGTTTAAAGCGTAAAAATCTGCACCTTTTAGAAGTTTATAACCAACAGACATAAACCAGTCTATGCCATAAATAATACATGTGAACGTGATTACATATTTTAGAAATTCAATTATTTTGTCTTGATTCATGTTTAGGTATTCGCTCATATTTTGTAGAGCCTATTTTAAGAGTTATTAGTATAGAAACAAATTTATGTCATCTTTTGTGCGACTGCAAACTTTTAGGAAGTAATATTGCAAACTTTGAAATTATTGGTCTTAAATTTAAAAATGAAAAAACTAATCATCACAATCATAATTTTTATTGCACTAATAGTCAGTACTTTATGGTATTTTAAAGCCCAAATTCAGGATGATGCCGTACCCCAAACACAAATGTTAATTCCAGAAAATTTACCCAAGAAAGCCTTAGCCATTTTTGCCCATCCAGACGATGAAATTACCATCATTGGCACGATGCGTATGTTGAAACAGGAGGGCGTTGAAACTGGTATTTGCTATATGACTCGTGGTGAAGCGGGCTTGAATGGTAGCATCATTGACGTATCGAAAATCAAGGAATTGGCGGATACGTCTTTGAATAAATTAAAAAAACAATTAGGACAACGCCGCACCAAAGAGGTGGATAATGTAGCTGAAATCTTAGAACTCAATCATCACGAAATGTTTGATTTTCCAGATTCAGGAACGTCTGATGTACCTTTGGATTCTTTGAAAAAAGTGGTGCGGGCTTTGATTCAAAAGTACAAACCTTCCATTCTTTTTACCTTAGATGATAAAGTGGGTTTATACGGACATCCCGACCACCGCAATGTTTCGAGGGCAGTTTTGGAAGTATTTCAGGAAGATAAAGGAAAGGCTGAATTTACCCCTCAAAAAATCTATCAAGTTACGCTTCCAAAACAGATGATTGCCTTTGCTTTGAAGATGGCGGATGGATTCAGGAAAAATTACCCAAAAGACCCCGCCAAAGGATTACCAGAGGCAAATATTTGTGTAAATATCAGTACTTTTGGTACATACAAACGCAACGCAATGCTCGCCCACGTAAGCCAGCGACCTACTTTTGATGATATGCAACCAGGCTTTGCCACGATTCCCCCAAGCATCTATTTTCGAGTTTTTGATCGGGAATATTTTCATGTTATTCAGTAAAAATCTTATATTCTAACGCTTATAAGGTCCTTTTTGAATAATATTTTTATCCATTTCCATAAACTTTATACAATTCTTTTCAGTTAACAATATCGTAACATAACATTTAAAAAATCATGAAAAAAATAATTTTATCTTTGGCATTTACTTCTTTAAGTTACTTCGGTTTTTCACAAAGTTGTTGTCAAACTGCCAATAAAGCAGATTGTAATAAAGACGATATGCAATTGATGGCTTCGACCAAAGAATTCCAAAAAGCCCACGAAGCACCGATTCCTTACACGCACGTAAGCAAGGTAGGTGGTAAAACAATCCAGTTCAAAACGGCTGATGGTTCAATGGCAAACGCTTATTTGATTAAAGCTCCCAAAAAATCGAATAAATATCTGTTCGTGTATCAGGAGTGGTGGGGACTCAACGACTATATCAAAAAGCAATCGGAAGTTTTCTATAACGACCTCAAAGACGTAAACGTGTTGGCGATTGATATGTATGACGGTAAAGTGGCCACTACTCCTGAAGATGCAGGAAAATATATGTCTGGAGCAGACCCAAAACGTTTGCAAACCATCATTGAAGGAGCAGTTGCTTACGCTGGCAAAGACGCTAAGATTGCTTCGGTAGGTTGGTGTTTTGGCGGAGGTTTATCTTTAAAATCTGCTTTGTTAGAAGGTAAGCAAGCCGTTGGTTGTGTGATGTATTATGGAATGCCAGAGAAAGACGTTGAAAAACTAAAAACGCTTAATTGTGATGTTTTGGGGCTTTTCGCTGGAAAAGAACAGTGGATTTCTCCTGCCGTGGTATCTCAATTTGAGAAAGATATGGCTACCGCTGGTAAAAGCGTAAAAGTAAAATCTTATGATGCTGAACACGCTTTTGCTAATCCATCAAATCCGAAATATGACAAAGCCGCTATGGAAGATGCGTATGGCTTGGCGATAAATTATTTGAAGAGTAAGTTTTAATTGGCTTTCAACTATTAGTTGATTTAACTTCCGTATTTTACATAAAAAGCCGTGCTAATATACAAATTGGCACGGCTTTTTCGTTGAAAAGATGTAGGTGTATATTACTCAAAGCTAAAAATGAAAAAGCTAATTCTTTTTTCCATCCTGATTTCGTGTTTTTCAGTAGAAACACAGGCAGAAGACCATATATCTTTAACAAAAACGACTATCTCAGCTTCTTCAACGGAATCTAAAACAGTGATAAAGCGTAGGCGTAAGAAGGGTTTTCTTTGGGGGCTTTTCAAAAAGAATGATTGCGGCTGCCCGAAGCATTGATATTTGGTGATGGAGTGTTAGGTGGCTGAGTGATTTGGGGATTTATTGAACGATAAAAATATTTATAAAAGGGGTATTGGTTGTAGAACTGATACCTCTTTTTACGTTTTATGCCTTTATTTTTAGCTAACGGAATATCAAAAAGTACATTTTTGGCACATTACTGTTATTTTTCACTATTTTTACCTTAACAACTTTGTTTTCAATCCATTAATCACAATTCCGTCTGATGAAGGCTTCTTTTAAACAATTGGGAAGTGCTACCGATAATTCTTTTTTATTCGGTCAATTTGCCTTCCCATACTTCGATGTACAATACCATTTTCATCCAGAATTTGAATTGACGCTCATCTTGAAAAGTGAGGGAAAACGCTTTGTGGGCAATCAGGTAAGTGATTTTCAGGAAGGCGATTTGGTTTTATTGGGTCCAAACGTACCGCATTGTTGGAAAAATGATGGCATCGGTCCAGAGAATTCTTCACGGTCTATTGTCATACAATTTAAGGAAGATTTTTTGGGCGAACAGTTTTTCAACAATCCAGAAACATTGCCAATCAGAACCTTATTTACCAAATCAAAATCGGGCATCCTAATCAAAGGCAAAACTCGTGACCGTGTAGCCCGTGAAATGATTTTTTTACTCACCGTTCCACCCTTTCAAAAACTCTTGGGCTTATTAGATTTATTGAATACCATCGCCACCTCCAAAGACTACGAAGTAATTGATAATCAGCCTGATAAGTACGATTTGTCTGCCATAGACTTGGATAGAATTAACAAGGTTTATGCTTATGTAATTGAGAATTATACTCAGGAAGTCCACTTAGAAACTGCCGCCCATTTAGCCAATATGACCGAGACTGCTTTTTGTAGGTATTTCAAAAAAATCACTAAAAAAACGTTCTTGGATTTAGTAACCGAATTTAGAATAAAACACGCCTGTAATCTCCTCACTACCACTGATAAACAAGTAGCCGAAGTATGTTTTGAGAGTGGTTTTGGCAATATTTCACATTTCAATAAACAATTCAAATCATTGATGAATGAAAGCCCATTGAACTATCGAAAGATGTTTTTGGCTACGATTTGAGCAAGAATTTAGTATTTTTGTAAAAATATAAGAAAAGACAAACCAAATCGTTTTGCAATTACCGAAGCATTTATTAACCCTGCGGAGCAACAAGACAAATAAAATATATAATCCATGAAATCATTTAGTATCACTTTGCTATTAGCTTTTTTATTTACCATTACGCTTTCTTCTTTCAAAACTTTTACCCATCAAGAAGAAGAAGAGGAACAATACGATACGCTCAACTACCAATCCATGAATGTTTCTGGTATAAAGATGGGTATTAATTACGGTAAAATATTAGAAAAATTAGGCTCTCCAGATTCTGTAAAAAAAGAAGAAACCCCTGATGCTCAGACTTCTAATCATTTTGAAATTTATTATTACGGAAAAGATGCTTTCTTTGTGGTGGACGAAAACGTAAGCGGTTTTGAATTGACAACTCCCCGTTTTATTCTCGAAAATATTGGCGGATTGAAAGTTGGTGACCCTATGAGTAAAGTAAAGAAACGCTTTTCAAAATCCTACAAACTTCGTGATGTGGATAATACGGTAGAGGATTGGGTAACAACAGTTAGCGTACAGTTTGGTACTACTGATTCCTTTTTAGAAATCACCGTACAAAATGACAAAATTGTAGGATTGGCTACTATTACCGATGATGGAACGGATGAACAGTAAAAGAGGTTTTAAAATTGATATTTTACGGAAGTCGTCTTTTTTGAAGGGTGACTTCCGTTTTTTATTCAAAATCTATTCTTGAAATCAAAAGCATATTCGCTTGCTCCATTTGTTTGTAGATATTCCAATCGTTCACGGGCTTCTTCGGGCGTAGGAATGTGCCCTTCTTCAATATACCAAAGTACCATAGAGGGCTTCCCAAATTTTTCAAACCATTTGCTTCGGTCTTTCATCACCGTTGCATGAGCAGTTTTGAAGGCAAAATTCATCAAATCATCAATGTTTTCCCAAACGGTTAAGTTTACTATTATACGGTCATCGCCGAAAGGATTAAAATGAGTAGCATCTCCGCTTTCATCTTTCAGCCTCCACACAAAACCTTTACTACTTTCTCCCAAGGCATTTATAGTGTCTAATTGTGCTACAAATTCCGCCATGATGGGGTCGTCAATGGAGTCGGAAAGCATTCTGGCAATGTTTAATTGAGCTAAATGTTTTTTCATGATTAGTTTCTTCGTTAATTCGTGCAAGATATTAAAAAGTGATGAGCTATGAGCAATTTATCGAAATTCGATGTTTGTTTTTCGATGTTCGGAAAAACAAAAATTGTCGAATTTTTACCCGTGGCTGGTGTCCCAACCAGTCCACATGGAGTCCAATTTTACCGAACATCTAACATCGACCAACAAACATCGAATTAAAATATGACTGATATTTTATTATTAATCGCTTCAATAATTTGCCTTTTGGTTGGCTTGGCGGGGGCTGTACTTCCTTTGCCTGGTCCGCCCGTGAGTCTGATTGGATTATTCCTATTGAATACCACAAAATATGCCAATTTCGACCGTAAAACCTTAATTTTCTTTACCTTACTAACCATTGGAATGAGCATTTTCGATTATTACGCACCCATTTGGGGAACTAAGAAATTTGGGGGAACAAAATACGGCTCGTGGGGTTCTACAATTGGACTTTTTGCGGGATTATTCTTCACGCCAATCGGAATTTTTTTGGGTGCTTTCTTAGGGGCGTTTCTGGGGGAAATTATCGGCAAAACCGAACCTGACAAAGCTCTAAAAGCCGCCATCGGTTCTATGATTGGCTTGATTACGGGAATTGTGGGTAAGGTTATTTTATGCTTGGCAATGATTGTACTGGGCTTTATGGCAATTGGGGAATATTTTATGATGATGAATAGTTAACAAAGAATAATTAATAGTTTCAAAAAAAGAATAGTTAAATATCTGATTAATTGCCTAATTATCAAATACTTAACTATTAATTATTATCTATCGGGCGGCGTTCCGCTAATCATTAACTGAAACTGGAATCTTCTTTCCTGCCAACTGCCCACAAGCCGCATCAATGTCTTTCCCACGTGAACGGCGGACGTTGATAATCATGTTTTTGGCTTCTAAAAATGCCGCAAATTTCTCCAAAGTTTTAGGGTCAGTATTGGTATAATTTGCCTCGGCAATGGGATTATATTCGATGATATTTATCTTACAAGGAAACTGTCGGGCAAATTCCCAAAGCTCTTGGGCATCTTCCATTGAGTCGTTGAAACGGTAGAAGAGGATGTATTCCAAAGTGATTCTACTACCCGTTTTTTTGTAAAAATGCAACAACGATTCCTTCAAAGCCTCCAAGGTATTAGACTCATTGATGGGCATAATTTCATTCCGTTTCAAATCATTGGCGGCGTGTAGAGATAGTGCTAAATTGAACTTCACTTCATCATCTCCCAACTTCGTAATCATCTTGGCAATACCCGCCGTTGAAACGGTAATCCGCTTGGGCGACATTCCCAAACCCTCTGGAGAAGTAATATAACGTACTGATTCTAAGAC
>JANPGQ010000750.1:0-6745 GCA_031423975.1 Cytophagales bacterium
TTAAAAATTTTAAATAAATAGATAAAAATAACATTAATATGTCTGTACATACCGAAGTTAAAAGAATAACAACTCATATCTTACAAGAAATGAAAAATAGAGGTGAGAAAATTTCTTGCCTCACCGCTTATGACTATTCGATGGCTCGAATTGTGGATGCAGCAGGTGTAGATTTAATCCTTGTGGGCGACTCTGCCTCAAACGTAATGGCAGGGCATGAAACTACGCTTCCAATCACCCTCGATCAAATGATATATCATGCAACATCCGTAGTGAAGGGTGTAAAGCGTGCCTTGGTGGTGGTTGATTTACCTTTTGGTTCATACCAGGGTAATTCTTCAGAAGCTTTGCGTTCTGCGGTTCGGATTATGAAGGAATCGGGTGGGCACGCCGTAAAGATGGAAGGGGGTTCAGAAATTAAAGAATCTATCTTGCGAGTATTAAGTGCAGGAATTCCTGTAATGGGGCATTTAGGACTTACACCGCAGTCTATTTATAAATTTGGAACATATACCGTGCGAGCAAAAGAAGACGTTGAGGCACAAAAATTGATGGAAGATGCCAAGATGCTGGATGAAATTGGAGCATTTGGTGTTGTATTAGAAAAGATACCTTCTGAATTAACTAAAAAAGTATCACAAGCTATTACTATTCCAACCGTCGGAATTGGAGCTGGCTCTGATGCTGACGGACAGATTTTGGTTATTCACGATATGTTAGGTATTAATAAAGAATTTAAACCGAGATTCCTCCGTAGATATGCCGATTTAGACGGTATTATGAATGAAGCAATTTCTCAATATGTTAAAGATGTGAAATCGGTAGATTTCCCAAGTGTTAAAGAAAGTTATTAAAATGAAAGATTTTCACGTAGTTTACGAAGATAACCATATTATAGTGGTTAATAAAAGAGCAGGAATATTGGTGCAGGGCGATTCCACGGGCGACCGTACCCTCACTGATGCTGTGAAAGAATATATCAAAAAGACTTATGGCAAGCCTGGTGATGTGTTTTTGCATCCCGTGCATAGGTTGGACAGACCAGTGAGTGGTTTGGTGATTTTTGCCCGTACCTCAAAAGGTCTGGAACGCATGATGGAACTTTTCAGAAAGCGAGATATTCAAAAAACCTATTGGGCGGTTGTAAAACGTAGACCAAAAGAATTGAAGGGCAAACTGACGCATTGGCTCATAAAAGATGAGGGAAAGAATGTTGTAACGGCTTATGATACCGAGGTGGCTGGTTCGCAGAAAGCGGAATTGAACTATAAAGTTTTAGGAGAAGTCAATAAGCATTATCTAATAGAAGTTGAACTTTTGACGGGGCGTTCGCATCAGATTCGTGTTCAACTCTCCACGATAGGAAGCCCTATTCGTGGAGACTTGAAGTACGGATTCGATAAGCCTAACGCTGATGGTTGTATTAATCTTCATGCTCGACGGGTTTACTTTATTCATCCTGTGAAAAAAGAACCTATCATTTGTAAAGCAGCAGTGCCCACAAACGCATTCTGGGAAGAATTCTTAGAACTCGACCCTGATGATTTCAAGCAAAAAAATCTTGATTATCTTCATGAATAAGGGGCGACGAAACATCATTCCGAATTTGGTCGAGAAGACCCAATACTGAATGTTTGATACCTTGCAAAGCTCCTGAAGCGATGCTCAAAGGAAGGATCAATGGGAGAAATACCAGCCATTGAAGAATCATGAATTGATTTAATTTTCTCATATTGTTTCGATTGGCGGTCAAAACCGTGTTTCTAATTATGTGATTAGCGATAATGATTTCACTATCAATAAATTACAACACAATTCTTATGCCGAAGTGGTTTGGTTACTGGTGAATTATAATGTAAAAATAAAAATAATTCTTTAAATAGTAATATTAAATGTTATTATTTTTTTAACATTTTCATAAAGGTTTGATAATCTGTATTCTAAGGTATAGAGATTTTACTGTATTTTACCATGTGACGAATAGTTTTATTGTATAAACAATTGTTTTATCAAACGAAACTCGTATTTAATTCAAAAAGAAAGCCATGAATCACAAATTCATGGCTTTCTTTTTGAATTAAATTATACATTACTTTTTTACATAAGGAATAAAATTATATTTGGTTTTTACGGAAATCACTTCGGCAATTTTAGTAAAAACGATTTTAGGAATGTCAATTTTATGGTCGACCAATTTTATATCAAAATTAGAAATTAAGCTAATTTTTTGATTTTCAACGGTCAATTTTCCTTTCAAATCACGGGGTAAAGTTACGCCGTGAATGGTCAACTGTCCTTTGGCGGTTACATCATAAGTACCATTTTTGGTGTAATCAATCGGCTCAATTATTTTTCCTTTGAAAGTCCCCATTGGATATTTTTCAGACTCCATATAATTTTCGTTAAAATGTTCCTGCATCAACTTGTTGGGGAATTCAAAAGCGGACATTTTCATGCTTACAGCTATTTCGTTGGTGGTAGTATTGATAATTGCCCCTACGGTTTTGTTCAAGGCGGAAATGTTTTCTGCGGGTGTTTCTGAGAAAAAACTGGTTTCACCCACTTGGGTAACATACATTTGCCCAAAAGATTTGCTTGAAACTAATAAGCTGATTAACAATAGTTTAACGATTATTTTCATTGTCTTTTGATTAATTGAGAAGTTTGATATTTTAAAATGACGGGGTTACAGAAATTGGATGATATTTAAAGATTTTATTTGTTTCGGAGTAACAAAATTTCTCTTCGCTTATGCTTACTTTTCTTATCTTGATACAAGAAAAGTAACAAAATAAAATCAAGAAATCCCGAAACTCGCTTCGCTCAAACAGCGGGATTTCGTAAAGAGCTTACAATTCATTCCGTAACTCATTCACTTTAAAACATTTATAAATTTAGATACTTATTACTTATGTATTCCCTTCGCTTTTTTATCTAAACTGAAGCTTCGGGCAATGTTGAATCCGTAAAATATACCGCCATCACTCCATTGTTTGGTTGTTTGGGCTATGAATTGGCGTTCAATCATACCTCTGGAATTGGTGAGGTGAAACTGAAATACGTGTCCGCCCGTTTCAATATCTAAGCCCAATGCCAAAGAATTATGATAATTACTACTGGCAGGACGGTTGAAATCTGCGTAATAATATTCGCCACTTATACTGAGGCGTTTAGACAATTTCATGCGTCCCCCTACGCCCAACGCAACCATATTATTGGGGGTATCAACGGTTTCTGCACGGTTGAAATGCAAAAAGGTTGGCATAACTTGCAGGGAAAATCTTTCACTAAATTTCCTTGCCAATAAGACTTGTCCAGTATACGTCATTCTTTCAATATTGTCGTAATATTTCATCACCGTTCCAGATTCTAAGGCTGAACCCGTTGCCACTGTACTTATAGCATTGCTTCCGTACAAGGTAAGGGTAACGGGTATGGAATTGGACTGGCGGAGGAGTTTGTATTTTCCGTAGAAATCATACATTTTTTCTTGCGAACTTCTCCCGATTCCGATGGTGAGTTGGCTCGTGATTCCATACTCTAAACCAAGGCGGATGCGGGCTTCATCCAATCCAAAAAAATTATCAATAAACCCTGAATTGATTGCTCCGAAACGATGCGAAATCCAGAAATTTAATTGGTTTTTACCTACTGTCTCAATGGTTTGCCCGTTTATTAACCTTGTGGCTTTAAAAGTGGCTGTTGTATAAATTGTTTGATTTTTGTTTTCATCATCCAACATTTTCATCAAGTCATCTTGCGAGAATACTCGGGTGGAAATTAAGCAAAAGAGGGTAAGAAATTTTTTCATAATGATGGTTTTATTTTAAATTGCTTATGATAAATTGGTGATTAGCAATAAGTTGCGACATACTAATTGCTAATCACCAATCAATATTATAAGGTAACGGTTACGGTTGTTCCAGCAATACTGGTTACATAAGTTTTCAATGGACTCGGGGCTACCGAAAGATTTTTCCCAGCATTATCAAACGTGGCTGCGTGGGCAGTACATTGAAATCCGGTTGTTCCGTATCGCACTTGGCGTTGCCCTTCGTGTGTACATATAAGGGTAACGGTTACGTAAGTATCAGCACTGGTGTGAGCAACTACAATGTTGTTGGTGGTATCCACGAAATACCCTCCTTTGTTTTTCAATAAAGTACCATTTGAGCCAAAAGTATTGATGTCAAAAGTAAGGTTTTTGGGGGTAGCAGCAGTAGTGGATTCTTCATTTTTGCAAGATGACATCGTTACGCCACAATACACTGCCATAAGGCTGGCACCGCCTAAGCCTAATTTTCTAAGGAATTCGTGACGATTGATTTTTTCTACTTGATTTTCTGGATTCATAATAATGGGAGAAGTTTTAAGGGATTTGTTAATTTGTTAAAAGCAATACTTAGATTGATGTGAAATGGTTGCGTTTAATTTGGGAAGTTTTTTCTACATACTATAATGTAAAGACTGAGAAATGGGCTTTATTATTGTGCAAAGACACAAAAAATAGCCTTTGCAGGGGCAAAGGCTATTTTTTGAATTAAAAATTCTTCCAAAAAGAACGAAATTAATAAACTATCTCAATCCAAAGGTTACACTAAATCCATTAAGGTTTTTTGCTCTAAAACCGATAAATTGGCATCACGCCATTGTTCCATTACATTGCGTAAAGAGCATTCTACTTCACTGATACAATCATCACATTTTCCGTAAAAATGTAGGGATACGCACAGTGTTGGGGCAATTGGCCCGTCGATAATTCGGATTATTTTGGCAAAAGTTACCTGTTCGGGAGGCATCCGTAGGTAGTATCCGCCACCTTTGCCCTTTTGACTTTGCAAGATGCCGTGATTGCGTAATTCCAGCAGAATAGCTTCCAAAAATTTCTTAGGAATATTCTCTGATTCGGCAATATTTGATATTAGTAATGGTCCTTTCTCGTATTCTTTTGCCAAAACCTTCAAGGCTTTTAGGGCATATTTTGCTTTTTTAGAAATCATGATTTAGGGGAAAAGAGTTTATGAGTTTATGAGTTTAGGGTTTATGAGTACATCAGTTAAACTTATAAACCCTAAACTCTTTTTCCCTATTTAGTTGATAGACAAAATTACGAAAAAATCTCAATATTTATTGCTTACTTTTCATTTGCAAATAGCTTTGTTGTGCGTATTTTTCAGGATAAATTAAAATTCATTCATAAAATAATCATAAAAATGACCCAAAATTCAGATTTTATCATAATTGGAGCGGGTTATGCAGGACTTACTGCGGCTCGTGAATTATTGAAAGCAGGTAAAACAGTAAAAGTTTTGGAGGCTCGTGAGCGAGTAGGAGGGAGGGTGCATACACAACAATTTGAAGGGTTTTATTTAGATATGGGCGGTACGTGGGTAGGACCTACGCAAGATAAAATTTATGGATTAATTCGAGAATTTGGCTTACAAACATTCCCTACCTATGACGTTGGCAAAAGTACGCTTTTGATGAATGGCAAAATAAAAAATTATAAGGGTTTGATTCCGCCTTTGCCCATTCCGTCTCTGTTAAGTTTGGACGGGGCTATTAAGAAAATGACCAAACTCTCTAAAACCGTAAACCTCAAAGAACCTTGGAATACGCCAAATGCTGCCCGTTGGGATTCGATGACTTTGCAGACTTGGATGGAAAAACAAATGTCGTTTTCGACTGCCAGAAAATTGTTTAAAATAGCTTCTGAGGCAATTTGGGCTACACACCCCAACGAAGTATCAATGCTCCATGCGATGTTTTACACCAAATCTTGCACTGATTTTGATACACTGATGAACGTAAAAAATGGAGCTCAGGAAGAACGGATTCTGGGTGGAGCAATGTCCGTAGCTTTAAAAATGGCAGAAAGTTTTCCTACCGATACTATTCGTTTTAACTCAGTTGTAAAAACCATTATTCACAATTCAGAAGGGGTGGAAATTGTGGGCAAAGATTTTAATTATAAAGCTAAGAAAGTAATCGTTGCCATTCCGCCAACCTTAGCTGGACGGATAGATTATTTACCAATTTTACCCGCTAATCGTGACCAATTATTGCAAAGAATTCCGATGGGAACAGTTTGGAAATGCTATGCTGTATATGACCGTCCATTTTGGCGAGAAAAAGGGCAAAATGGTTTAGCCGCTTCTGATGAGGGTTATGTTTCAGTAACATTTGATAATTCTCCCGAAGATGGCTCAAAGGGAATTATGATGGGTTTTGTATTGGCAAATCAGGCAAAAGACTTTTCTATATTAAATGAAAATGAAAGGAAAAATGCCGTATTGAGTCAATTTGAAGGCTTTTTTGGAAAGGAAGCACGTTTACCACAATTTTATATTGACAAATCTTGGGCAGAGGAAGAGTTTACACGTGGTTGTTATGCGGGTGTGATGCCAACGGGTGCATGGACGAGTTTGGGTAAACACTTGCGTGAACCAATTGGCAATATTCATTGGGCTGGAACGGAGACTTCGGAGGTTTGGAATGGCTATATTGACGGGGCGGTGCGTTCAGGCGAGAGGGTGGCTTTGGAAGTGATGGGTTTGGGTGATTAGGAATTGGGTAATTTGAGATTAGTACAATTGATTGATTAAGAAGATGTTTAAAATTTATAAATATCTGATAATTAATGAGTTGTGAAATCAACTGTAAGCTTTTTGCGAAATCCCGCTGTTTGAGCCGTAGGCGAGTTTCGGGATTTCTTGATTTTCTTTTGTTACTTTTCTTGTATCAA
>JANPGQ010000751.1:0-4999 GCA_031423975.1 Cytophagales bacterium
TTGATACAAGAAAAGTAACAAAAGAAAATCAAGAAATCCCGAAACTCGCCTACGGCTCAAACAGCGGGATTTCGCAAAAAGCTTACAGTTGATTTCACAACTCATTAATTATCAGATATTTATAAATTTTAAACATCTTCTAAAAAGAATAATCGCAAAGAGAAGATAGAATAGTTTTTTCATGGGAAGATTTGGCAATAAATATGAATTATGAGACATGAATTATGAAATCAAAATCCTTTTTGATTTCATATAAGTTTAGTGTTACAAATTTTTCAGATTTTGTACTTTTCTCCGTGAAATGTTAGCTTGATGTCCGCTGGTCATTGTTACGATATATTCATCATAACAATATTCTTTCACGTATTCAGGATTAATCAAATAGCCCCGATGTATCCGCAAAAAACCGTGTGATTTCAGAAATGTTTCGTAAAACTTGAGTGTGTGTGATAAGATTTCCTTTCTGCCACTTTCTAAATGCAAAGTAGTGTAATTGACGTTCCCTTCTAACAGCACAACATTTTTAATCAAGACTTTTCGTGAAGTTTTGTGATTGATAATCAGCAGCGAAGCGTTACCCTTTTGGATATAAGTTTTCATTTTATGAGGTAATTTTTTATGATTTGAATGTGCTAAAAAATAATAGCAAATTTGGGCAAATTTGTATGTCAAGTGTTAGCGCATTTCTTACATTCTTTTGCTTATTTCCGTCAAAATGTGGGTTTGAGCAGGATTTAGACCATAAAAAAGCATCCTTTTGAAGGACGACTTTCGTGTTCGATGAATAAATTATTGTTGAATGACAGTTTTCAAATTTCTATCCCCTGTTTCCCTATATATTCGGAAGGTAAAACCCCAAATTTCTCTTGAAAGGCTTTGGTAAAATAAGACAAACTCTCGAACCCTACCGCAAAGGCTACATTTGAAACCGTCCCAGTGTGATTATTTAACATTTCAGCGGCTCTTTGCAAGCGATATTCTCGAACAAATTCAACCGTAGTCTGATTGGTCAGTGCCTTTAATTTGCGTAAAAGTTGTGATGAACTCATGTTTATTTCCTGACAAAACTGTTCTATGCCAAAGTTATTTTCTGCAAGATGTTTTTCAATAATATTTTTCACTTTTACCAAAAATACATCTTCTAATGGGTTGAATTTAGGGATTTCGGCTTTTGCTACAACTGTTTTACCCGCAAAGTATTGCCGCAAATTCTCCTGTTTATTTAACAAATTTTTAACCCTCACCTGAATCTCTTTGGCATTAAAAGGCTTAATCAAATAATCATCCGCCCCCAATTCCAAACCTTCTATCCTACTTTCAATATTTGCCTTTGCTGTGAGCATGATGACGGGAATATGACTGGTAGTTTCGTTGGTTTTGATGAATTTACAGAACTCAAATCCATCCATTTCGGGCATCATCAAGTCGCTAATGATGAGGTTTGGCGTGGTTTCTTGGGCTTTCAAAATCCCATCTTTTCCGTTGATGGCTTCAATGATTTGGTAAGAAGATTCAAAGACACTTCGGATATAAGCACGAATATCTGCGTTATCATCCACGATGAGAAGGATATCTTGTAGGCTATTTGGAGTCTTTACCAACCAATTTTCGGACGTAAGTCTGTCAATGGAGACACTGATCTCTGGTGTTTGGGCACCGACCACTGATGTTACAATATCTTTTTTCCAAGTCTCATAATCAATGGGCAGTTTTACCGTAAATATTGTTCCCTCACCTTCCCTACTGGTAACATTGATTTCACCTTTCAAAACTTCTACCAATTCTTTCACCAAAGCCAAACCAATACCTGTACCTTCATAATTACGGTTTGGTGTGGCATCTACTTGATAAAAACGGTCAAAAATCTTTGGTAATTTTTCTTTTGAAATACCAATTCCCGAATCCGCAATGGTAATAATTGTATGCTTCAAATCATTGGTAAACTGGCTATTCACACTAACTTTATCGCCCTCAGAAGTAAATTTAAAGGCATTAGACAGTAAGTTAGTAATAATTTTGTCGGTTTTATCTTGGTCTATATACCCCAAAACGTCTGGTTGTTTTTGAGTAAATTGAAAGTCTATTTTCTTGCTTTCTGCCAAAGAAGCAAAAGAACTTACCAAGGTATTGAAGTAGTTGGAAACATTATTTTGGCTCATTTCTACGCCCATTTGTCCCGCCTCCAATTTACTAATATCCAATAATTGATTGATAAGAGTAAGTAATCTTTGGGCATTTCTGTTCATCAAAGGCAACAGATTATCGCTTGGATATTTAACCAATAGTTCTTGAATTGGGGCAATTATTAGTGTAAGGGGCGTGCGTAATTCGTGCGAGATATTGGTAAAGAAAGTAGTTTTAAGATTGTCTATTTCTTTTAGTTTTTTGTTTTGATTGATGTTAAAACTTAGGTCTTGTTCGGCATTTATCTTATTACGTTCAACAGCCTTAAAGATTTGTCCTAAGAATAAAACGAAAAGGAAAACTTCTGCCATAAAAAGGTAGGTTGTAATGGCAAAAATCGGTTTGAATTCGAGAATCCCCAACAATCTTAGATTTATCAAGAAGTTGCTCATTACACCCAAAATAAAAGGGATGGAATAATAAATTTGAATCTTGATTTTCTTGAAAGCACAGTAAATATAGGTCAATAATATAAATGCCGCCGAAAATAAGATACTATAATGTCCCGCTTTCATCCAGTACCATTGATAATCAACACAGACAATTATATTAATCAAAACGGTAATAGAAATAGACCCATACACTACCCAAGGAAACCATTTAGAGAGTTTTTTTAGGTCTAAAACCGATAAAATAAGTATGCCTGAACCAATAGAAAAAGAGTTGTAACATAGAAAATCAATTTTTTTGGCAATATCAGGGTCTGAAGAAAAAATGGGTCCTGCAACATTTAGCATTCCAAAAAAAGATAAGGTTCTGAATATTATTTGAAGAGAATATACCCTAAAAAGAGAATCTTTGATGATAAACAAACCCAAAATCAGCACTAAAAACAAACGAAAAATAACTAAGCCGTTGTTAAAGCTTTGAGAAGATACACTGTTTAACATAGAAGTAGCGTAAGATTCAAGCGAATGTAAAGTCAAAACAATGTAAAGACCTCGCTGACTTTTTAGTTTCAGAAAAACGGTTTTTCTTTGTTTGGGGGTTAATTCAAAGTTGAATGTTATTTCTTCTTCTACATATTTTGTTACTTTTTGATTAGTTAATAATCTTTTGGAAGAATGTTCGAAATTTCTTCCCAAAGTATCCGAAATATAGAAATGTAGTTCTTCCGTCAAGGGATTATCCCACTTCAAAAGCCATTTTTTTCGCTCCGAGCTTTCATTTTTCAAGGTCAGTTTTATCCAAAAAGCATTGTTTGAATACGGAAAAATGATGTACTTTTTGTTATTTCTGGAAAACTTTTGCGAAGCGATTTGCTCAAAAGGAATTTGAGCCGTAGAATCTTTAAACACCTCCATATTGGCGGTAATATTTATCGGCAGTTTAGATTTATCAGTCAATTTGATTTCCTGCGAATAGGTATTTATCACGGAAAACAATAGTATTATCACATAAAAACAAGAGCAAAATTTAATCTTTTTCATCAACATAACTATCTAATTTTTAATGTTTTAAGAAGCATTGCACATAAAAAAATGTAACCCTCTCGTGTACGGAAAAGGTAAACAATATTTCTATAAAATTATGATGATAGCAAGATGATGGGGTACTATAATTTGTAAATGGTATGTTACAATGACAAATATATAATAAAACGTGCAATTCATTTGTTTTGAAAATACATTATAAGTAGCTATCAATTGTGCAGCACACGTTTATTTTATTACAACAGCCTATTTATGATATTGCCATAGATATTTATTTCTATACAACTTAGAAAAGTATTGAAGGATTTAGTGAAGCAAAAAAAAGGTCAAGAGGTGTGTATGCTCTTAACCCTTTTTTTACCTCATCAATAGTTCATACACAACACCTATTATCGCAGCGACAAAAATAAAAGTTGTAAAACCGATTAAATACGCAAAAAAGGCTTTAACATAATTACTGAATTTATTACCAAAAAATTGTCCTATTGCCCAACCAGTGTATAAACTAACTAATAATGTCAATAAATTTTCTATCATTGTACTGTGAAAATATTTAGTATTTATTGGTATAAAAATGTAGAAAATCATTGCTTCGCCCATTACAAAAAATAGAAGAACGGCAATTTCATAAGTGTTGTAATGGTGTTTTTTAAAAAATATTTTCATCCAATATATGATAAATACCGTTGAAAGAATATTGGCGTATCCATAATTATCTTGAACCCACTGCATGGCACTTAAACCGTGTCGATTTTGAAGTTTATCTGCAAATTCTTCTTGTAAAATAGTTTCCACTCGAAGATAATGAGCCACAAAAGTATAAATGGCAGAAGCTACTAATAGAAAAGTAAGAGGTTTGGTGTACTTATATCTATTTATAGTGAGATAGTCATGTACAGTTTGTCCAGGTCTTAAAAATAGTTCTTTGATGGTATATAAAAAACCCTTTTCAAGCCCAAACAAGTTGATACCTTCCTTTAAAGCATAATTTCTATCAATTCTTTCTAATTTAGTAGGAAATCCACAATTTGGGCAAAAATTAGCACTGATAGGTTGATTACAATTTTGACAAGGGTTTTCCATTTCAGTTTGCATGAGTGTAATAATGGTTATTTTGATTTTCTTGATTTGGGGACAATTATACTTGAAAAAAAGTAACTATGCAAACCCGCTCACCCCGATTTGCAATCGGGATGAAAATGATCTTGCGACTGTGTCGCACTTTTCTTTTAGCGTTATAAACGCAGAACCAATCCACACCCGATTACAAATAGGGGTGAGCATGGGTTTAAAATAAAATCAAATTCTTTCAATCAAATTATAAAAAGACAGGCAATTCTGATTCAGAATTGCCTGTCTTTGTTTTGTCCTTTATCATTGCG
>JANPGQ010000752.1:0-7498 GCA_031423975.1 Cytophagales bacterium
CAAAAATGAAGGAATCAATGGGCATTCCTTTTTGTTGGAATAGTTTGATTTCTTGGCTTTTAATACTTCGAGAAGAATTAGCAATATCGGTGGTATTATTCAACAGTGAAGCAATTCCCAAACCCGAACCACCGCCAGAGATAGAAACAAAAATAGTTGAATTGGTTTGATGAAAAGATTCAGCAAGTTGCACGGCAAGGTTTACTTCCGTATCAGAGCCTTTTATTTTTATGGTATCATTATCAGAGGAACAAGACCATAAAAAACATATTATTATGAAAAAAATATACCTCATAAATTAGATTTTCAGTTGCTCAATATTAAACATAAATAAAACAATTAAAAGGCAGTATATGAACCGTTCGAGATTATCTTTTTATTAACAAATAGGCTTAATTTGGTTCGATTTGATATTGGAGAATAAATTTTAACTTTACTATAGAGAATGACAGAACAATTTGGAAATTCATATTAAAATAGTGCAAATTTACACTATGAAAAAACAAGTTTCAATCAGCGAGCCAGAGCGTTGGTTGCAACTAAAGAAAAGTGCGAGTTTCACCACGACTTCCGCAGAATTTTTCGAGTAGGGTAAAATCATGTTTGAACGATTCTCAGAGCTTTCATACACAAATATTCTTGTGTCTTTACCCAATTTTTCGAGTTTTGATAAAACTTCTCACGGTTAAACGATTCACGTCTAATATTCTGGCAATGGCAGCCACTGCCACCTTTTTGTCCAACAACTTTTTAATATCTTCTTCTTTGCCTGTCAGTTTGACTTCTTTATTTTGAGAACCTTTCGGGCGACCTAAACGCATACCCTCACTTTTCTTTCTGGCTAAGGCTTCCTTGGTTCTTTGGGAGATTAGATTTCTTTCAATCTCAGCCGAAAGGGAAAAGGCAAAAGCTAATACTTTTGAGTTAATATTGTTACCTAATTCATACCCTTCTTTAATAGCAAAAACCTTTACGTCTTTTTCCATACAATCGTGAAGGATGGACATTACCTCCATCAGATTTCTTCCCAAGCGTGAAAGCTCACTTACCAAAAAAATATCACCTTTCTCCATGCGTGTCAATAATTCCCCCACTTTTCGGTCTTTGACCGACTTAACACCCGAAGCGGTTTCTTCTACCCATTGGTCAATGGATAGTTTTTTAATATCAGCATATTTGAGAATTTCATAGCGTTGGTTTTCAACGGTCTGTTTGTCGGTGGAGACTCGTAAATAAGCGTAAATCATGGCTAAAATCTTTGATGTTAAATAATACCTAATATTACACTAAATTTATACAATAATAGTCTAAAAATGTAGTAATTAATTACTATCTATTATTAGCCAATTCCAAAGGAGGTTAATCTTAACGATTTATGTTATTCTAAACTGAAATACTATGGCAAATAAAGAATTTATTTCTCAACAAGCCCGCAAACGTTTTGAAGAGCCACCCCAACTCAGTGAAACAGAACGGTCTTCTTTATTAGTGATACCTCTTTGGGCTAAACTGGCAATTGAACAAGTGCCAAGCTCAACCAATAAGGCTGGATTTATTTTGCAGTTAGGCTATTTTCGTTTGATGGGGAGATTTTTCCATCCTAAAACCTATCCTCAAAAGGATATTGATTTTATTGTTCAAAAATTCTCTGGCGACCCTAACGAAGTTGATATTGATGAATATAAGCTAACTTCTTGTTATCGTCATCGAGAAATTATCTTGCTTGGATTTGGGTTCAAGGCGTATTCTGGTGATAGAAACATCCATAAAAATTTACTGGATGAAGCTACCAGAATGGCGGAGTGCCGCCCAGCAGTAATCAAACGAAGCCGAATCTTATGTTTGATAATTTAGTGGCTTACTTATGGGAGAAGCGTATCGAAATACCCGCATACTATCAACTTAAAAGCCTCATTAAAGAAGCTCTTGAAACGGTGGAAAAAGAGCTGAACGATATTCTAAAACGGCATTTGACTCCGCAAGACATTTTACTATTGGATAATTTATTCCAAAAATCGCCATTAACCAAGATGGGGGCTGGAGTGGTGAAATATGATTTAACTTTGTTCAAAAAGATTCCTGAGTCGATGGAAAACCAAGAAATTCTGAAAAGAGTGGAAATGTTCATCCAAATTAAAGCCATGTATGAACAACTTTTTCCTGTTATTAAACGGCTCAATTTATCTCATACGACCATTCGATATTACGCTGAATACGTCATTGATACCCAAACTGCCCAACTCAAAAACAACCTCTCCCAGCGTAATCTGTGGCTAATTTCCTTCATTATTCATCAATATTTTAGCCTGGGTGATGCCTTGATTTTAACCTTCCAAAAGGCGGTCAAAATGGCGTTGCATGGAAGTGAAAATAGACAACAGGGTAATTACTGGCATTCTAAACCAGTCAGAACCCGACTGACTGCGATGGTTTCTACGCATAGTATTTCTCACGCTGAAATGCTGGCTGAAATTGAAAGAATTTCTAATGAAATCCTCTTAACCGCTGAGGTGAAAATAGCACAAATCCAAGAATTATATCGTCAGAAAAGAATTGATAAAAATACCTTATCGCTTGATATTGAACGGATTAAAGAATTACAAGAGCTGAATTCTTCCACTCAAAATAACGATGATTATTACAAAGAATTAGAAAAAGTTTCTTTCCGTTTGCAATTAAAACTATCAGGAATGTTGGAGTATCTGCAGTTTTCTATGCAAAATACGAGTCATCCTTTACTCAAATCTATTACCTATTTCCAAGAAAATAAGGCTAACATTATCCAGAAAAAGGATTTACCAATTGATTTTCTGAACATGGACGAACAGCAAAGAATTTATACTGACCAAGGTAAACTCAAAGTGTCGCTTTATAAGATGTTGCTTTTCAAACAGATTCAAGAGCATTTAAAATCGGGGGAGCTGCACGTGGAGAATTCGTATAACTATCAAGCCTATACGCACTTTTTAATCCCGATGGATAAATGGGAGAAACATCGTGAAGACTATTTACAAAAAGCTGGAATTGTACATTTTAAAGAAGCTGGAAAAACTTTGCTTGACATCAATCAGACCTTAAATCGTCAGTTTGAAAGGGTTAATCAAAACCTACCATTGAACCCTTTTATCAGTATTGATAGTCACGGAAAATGGAAAACCCATAAGCCACAAGAAGATGAATTCGGAAAAGAAGAAAAACAACGATTAACCAAATTGCTCTACCCACCAGAACGTTCAGTTCCTATTTTGAGAGTGCTTTCACAAGTCCATCAACTCAGCAATTATCTTTCTTTTTTTCAGCACCATAGCCCTTTGATGAATCCTAAAAGACCACATGAGCGTTTATTGTATGCTGCCTTGATTGGGTATGGTGAAAACATTGGGATTCTACCAATGGGGAATATTTCAGAGAATATTGATAAAAATGCCTTAGATACCGTAGCAACCCATTATTTTGATGCTGATACCTTGCTGGAAGTCAATGATTACATCGTGGGTTTAACCAACCAATTACCCTTAGAAGACTTATTCAGACGAGTTTCTGGCTTTGTTCATACCAGTTCCGACGGGATGAAAGTCAATGTTTCAGTCCTTGCTTGAGAGCCTCCGAATCGTATAAATATTTTGGAAATGGGAAGGGTGTAGTCATTTATTCTCATTTGGACGAAGCGGGTCAATTAACATTTTCAACGGTCTTTTCAGCCGATGAACCCGAATCAGCCCACCTTTTGAATGGATTAACTCACAATGAATTACTAACACCTGATGCTCATTCCACCGATGACCACGGGCATTCTTTACCTTGTTTTGCCATTACGTATTTCATTGGAATTGACCTGAGACCTCGGATTGCCAATCTTAAACACAAGGAATTATTTTCCATTGATGCCGTTTCAACTTACAAAGAAAAAGACTATAAAATTGTGCCGCATGAAAGAGTCAATATCGACAATATCATAGAACACTGGGACGATATTTTGAGGGTAGTTTGTAGCATCAAATTGGGACATACGCAGGCTTCTGACCTGTTTCGCAGGTTGAATTCCTATGACCGACAAAATCCTTTGTACAAAGCATTATCTGATTTGGGCAGACTTTTGAGAACCATTTATATTCTCAGATACATTGACGACCCAGAAATTAGAGCTTCGGTTGAAGAAGTTTTAGCCAATGGCGAGCATGGCAATGCTTTTGCCAGAGCGGTAATCGGCAGTGAAGATTATCGTTGGCTCACGCAAAGAGAACAACTTACCGCCGAAGGATGCAAACGACTGATAATCAACATCATAAACTATTATAACCACTTGCTGATGTTACAAATTTTGGACAGTTGTGCCACAGTACCTGAGCAAAAAGAAAAACTGAAACTCATTTTGCAAACCAACACACATACGTGGTCGCATATCAACTTAAAAGGGTCATTTGACTTTGGTAAAAAGGATGAAGAGTTGCTCTTTGATTTGGATAGGCTATCAAAGATAAAATTAAGCCGCTGAGAATCGCTTAAACGTGATTTTATCCGACTCGAAAAATTCTACGGAAGTCGTGGTGAAACTCACACTTTTCTTTAGTTGCAACCGAAATTGTAGAATAAATGAAGATAATCCAAATGATTGATTTGAAAGGGTAAAGTCTTTTCATCGTTAATTAATGGCGTTAATTTATGCGTTTATACCTAAAAAATATTAATTTCGACAAATATAGACATTTGGATTGTAGCATTTTAGCGTAGAATTACCTAATTTTTAATAATTGTTTTGATGGCAAGTGAATGAACATACAGAAAGGATTTTTCTTGAAATAGTCATATTGTTTACCATAAAATAAAAATCCGCCTTAGTTTATTGTTTCTTGATGTAAAAAGATAACTTTGTAAATTCAGAGCAAAATTCTACACTCTGATAACATATTTCAAGTTGGACACTAACTAACCATTATGAGAAGATTTCTTCACTTTGTCGTATTTTCAATTGGTCTTGCAATGATTGCCTTTGGTATTTTCATAAAAGGGGAGGTTGATAGACGTAGTGGCGACATTTTAGAAAATGCAGACCAATTTCTTCAAGGCAATTACGACTCAAATAGGTCTGAATTGTCTCAAGGTGAAAATGTTGCCTCAATACTGCTTTTAGTTGGTGCTGCTCTTGCACTACTTGGTTTAATCAAATTGATTTTCGGAAAAAGAAAAGAAATTCTTGTCATTCAAAATATGGTAGGAGACAAGTATGAGCAATTGGACAAGTTGAAAGAACTTTTGGATAAAGGGACTATTACTGCCCAAGAATTTGATAAAGAGAAGAAAAGAATATTGAAATAGTAACCACATTTTATCAACCCTCGGTATGAATAATTTTACGATAATCAATGAAGAAAAATAACCAATTTATAAATATTGAGGTAAAAATGTTGATTGAAAATCAGAGAGCTTCAATTAGATTTTACACTATTTTTGCTGGAACGTTACTAATTGTTGGCATTGGTCTAATTCTCTTTGTGTACTTCAATAAGAGCGTAAGTACGTCCTCTGATAACACCATTTTGAATAGTATTATGTCTGCAAGTGCTACATTAATTACGGCATTGAGTGCCATTCCACTAAAAGAAATTATTGCAAAACGGGAAAAATTGACAGCCTATCAAATTGTCAAACATCACTTGGAAGAATTAGATGATGGTAGCGATAACACGAATGAGAAAGAAGTTCAGAAAATGAGAGAACTTATTTGGAAGGTAATCGAACATACAACCTTAGCTTAATATTTGAAAATAATGGATATCGCAAAAGATTTAAACAATTTATTAAATAATGCAATTGCTTTACAAAAAAAGCAACGAAGAAGAACGGTTTTAGTGGTAATTCTCATTGCCATTGTTGGGGCAATATTATTCTTTTATAGTAATTTATTCACTGCAAAAACGGTAAAGGCTGAGATACAAAAGGATTCCACCGCTTCAAATCCTATTTATAAATCAGTTGTGAAAAAGCAAAATGACAACTTAAAAAGCGTCATTGAAGACTATTTTGATGCTCGACAAAGTAGGCAATTAGAGGTTGTTTCTGCCTTTTATGCAGACACAGCTTTTGATTTCTTTTACTCATACCCTAATCAATTTCAAAAAAATATCCTTGCTTTGAATAAGAAAGAGGTAATGAAGATTGAAAAGATAGATTTTCGGAAACCAGAAAATCGAGGATTTGAATATGTGGAATTTTTGTCTTCTTCGCAGGTTTCAGATTGTAAGAATGATACAAACTGCGACTTAATTGTTTTTGTAAAAGGAAAGCAATTTCATAAAGACAAAATGTATGATTCTATATTAGAAATTAAGTTAAAAGCGAATACTTTTAAAATTTATTCTATAAGACCATACATTGATACTTTTAGGAAAGTGAACTGATGGAAAAAATCGCTCAAATAAATCATTAACAGTATTTAATCTTGTGTATCGTTTTTAAACCGATTAGTAATTCAGGACGTTGGAAAGTTGTTTACAGCAAAAATTTGGGAACTTACCTATTTTTGGCAAAGAATCTATCTTTGAAGTTTCATCTCCTTTTAGTAAAGATATTTGTCTAATTTTACAGAAATGTCCCTTCTCTTATGAGCAAAAAGAAAAAAGATAAGACCAAACAAAATATCGTTAACGTCCATGATAAGTTCTTCAAAGATTCTTTCTCTCGATTGGAGGTTGCCCAAAGTTTTATTGATGAACTATTCCCACAAGAACTTAAAGAAAAATTAAATCTTCAAGACCTCAAAAGGGTTTCTGAATCATTTATTGATGAAGAACTCGAAGAATATTTCTCGGATATCATTTATCAAACTAATCTCTCTGAACAGGAAACTTTGGTAACGCTTTTGTTTGAACATAAGTCTTATACTGTTCTATTTCCACACATTCAACTCCTGCAATACATCCTCAATATTTGGAAACAGGAAATCAAAGATGGAAAAACGGTATTGTCTTTGGTAATTCCGATTGTGATTCATCACGGAGATAAAGAATGGGAATACAAGTCAATGAAAAGCTATTTTTTGGACTTGCCTGAAATCTTACATAAATTTATTCCTGACTTTGATTATGTTTTATTTTCGCTCTCGGAAGTAGAAGACGACAGATTAGCTTCTATCAAAAACGTTATCCTGAGTATGTCGGCTATGCTCCTGAAACATAGCCACGATAAAAATGATGATTTCTTGAAATTAACCCCCTTCTGGTTAGAAAAACTCAAAGAGTTAGATGCTCAACAACAATTAGATTTTATTAGAAGTGCCTTCGTGTATATTCAAAACGCTATTGACTTGACAAACAAAGAAATACCTCCTATATTTACAAAAGTTTCAAACAATGTAAACGATATTGCCATGACGATTGCAGACCATATTAGAGCCGAAGAAAGAGAAGTAACAATGGAACTTGCGACTTTCATTGGACGAGCCGCGAAGCGGCGCAGTTCCGGGATCCATCGTAGGGCGCCGCCTCTGCTCTACGATGGA
>JANPGQ010000753.1:0-3832 GCA_031423975.1 Cytophagales bacterium
AAGAGGTAATAATCGTTATTTTCGTAGGTCAATTTTGTGCCAAATTCTTCCGTTAATTTTCTTTTAAGTTTGTACGCAAAAGACAGATTAATTTGTTGTCCAATAATTGACCAGCATAGGGCTTCAAATAGGTTTGGAATTCCCAAAAGTCGAAGACCATTATAATCTAAATTCATGTAGGCAAGTTCAGTATCCTTACTCAGTAGTTGATAAAAATCGGTCAAATCACGATTAATATCAAACCATTCTTTTACGAATTCGATAATTTCATTTTCAGAATATTTGCCTATTAATACCTTGATTATTAGAAAATTACCTTCTTCTGAAATTTCAATTAAAGTAGGAATATTATCAATGGACAACAATTTCCTGACTGAATCCTTGCGAACTTCATGAAGGCAATCATCATAGTTTCTATCTAAAAACCAAAGACATTCTTGGAAGGAAAAATTTTCGGGAATGGGTATTTTGTACATTTTCGGGTAAAAAATTTCGGAAAGTTAAAACAAAAAACCCTGAAACCTTTCAATTTCAGGGCTTTTACATTTATTTCACTAATTAGGTGTTTTAGTCAATCTTGTGTGTTAGCGAATTATCATTATTGGTTAGCATTGATTACAATGGGTTAGCATTATAATTTTCGTGGTTGTATTGAAATTAGTGGTCAGTAGTTTTAGGTATTAGTGGCTATTATATTTAGCATTGGTTAAGCGAATAACGTATTTTAATAGATATTTAGATTTGATTTGTGTAACCAACACTACCCAATCCTATTCGTAGTAAATTGTATTATTCTAATTACATACTTATAACGAAAGAAGTTCCTTGGGGTAACTAACCTTCTTACAAGTATCTAAATTTACTAATGTTAATATTTGTTAATTCATTTAATAACAACAAATTAAATAAAGTATTAAGCTTTAAGACAAAATAATATTCTGTTTTAGAGATTGACTCCTTTAAGAAAATTTTTTTATAATTATTTCAATAAATTTATATTTACAACATTTAAAAATAAACGAATTTATATTTGTACTTCATAATAACTTTTTAAATTTGCAGTTATAAACACAACCAATTAATAAAATCGTATTTATATGAAAAATTTATCAATCATACTTCCATTAGTCGTGCTTTTTTTTGTGTCTTCATGCAAGAAAGATGACACCACCACTCCTGCGAAATCTAAAAAGGATATTTTGACCGCTAAAACTTGGCTCATAAGTGAAGTTAGTGCATCAGGTGCTGTAGTTTACACAAAAGGAGGTACCGATGCACTTAATTTAGGTTTCGCAAAAGTAAGTTTAAAATTCAATACAGATGGTTCACTTACAGGATTAGATAACTCAGGCAAGGCGCTACCAACAAATGCAAAATGGGCATTGTCTTCGGATGAGACGAAGATTAATATTTCGAACTCAGGGCTTACTGGGCTTGATGGAGACGTACCGATTGTGCAATTGAATGAATCAGTTTTAGAACTGAAAGGTAAGGTAACAGTTCAAGGAGTTGTTTATGATGGTAATCTTAAAATGATTCCACAATAAAATTATACATCCTAAAAAACTAAAAATCAGTCACTTGCACAATTGACTGGTTTTTTTTGAAATATTTTTAACCTTGGCTTTGGGATTTTTAAAATAAACTCGTAATTTTGCAGTCCCAATCAACGGGAAAGCCGTCTTTGGAAATGGACTTGTAGCTCAACTGGATAGAGCACCTCACTACGGATGAGGAGGTTTGGGGTTCGAATCCCTACCAGTTCACAATAACATAAAACGTTAAATCTTAAAAACACACAAATAATTACTATCTGTGTGTTTTTTTGGGTTTTAGGCTATTCATACAAAAAATATAATTTACTAAATGCTCAATGTAACATTGCTTTCTTCGATTTCTGTTGGTACGCTATCAAAAAAGAAGTGCAGCAAACGATGTTTACTGCACTTTAATTATAAATTTGAAAAGTATTTAGCCTCTTCTATTTCCGTCGCTTCCACATTTGTCACTGCAATAGTAAGCTAATGTTGTGTCAGCAACTTTTCATACCAAATTTAGTTTCAAGCGTTATTCGACACTTGTGGTTGTTCGGTTTTCCAGTTTTTTTCAAAATATTCGGCATCTTGTGCATTACGTGGATGCACCCCTAATACAACCTTACCATCTTTTATACCCGCCTCGTATTGCTTTGCTCTTTCTTCGGGCATACCCGAACCTATTAATCCGCCAACTATACCACCAGTAATACCACCTGCTCCAGCACCAGCTAATCCTGCTGCAATAGGTCCTGCAATTATCAAACCAAGACCTGGTATTGCTATACTCGTACCAATAGCAGCTACCACGCCCACAATTGCACCAATAGTGCCACCAATAGCAGAGCCTGTACCTGCACCTTCAGCTGCTTTAGTTCCCAACTCCGAGTCATCACCATCTTCAGAATAGTGGGTTTTACGTGTTTCATCTGACATGATTACATTGATTTCATCCTTTGTGTATCCTCTTTCATGCAACATGTTGTAGGCATTTTCCGTGCTATGACGGTCGGCAAACATTCCTGTAGCCATTGGGTAATCTGAATTTGTGTTTTCCATTTTATTAGGTTTTATTGTTTAAAAATTATAATGTAAAGTTTGAAAAAACTTTACTACTGCGTTACATGATTATCGTAAAAAATTTCATAATATTCATGTTACCGTATGAACAGTTATTCTAATAATGTGCCACAAAGTTTTAGGGTAGTTAAACAATTAAAAAATACTATGAGGAGGTAAAAATGGGGAGCTAATTACACACTATTATTACACAGTATTGAATTGGTAAAGTAATTTATAGGTTGATAAGTACATTATGATGAAACTTAAACATGGGGCAAAACAAATACTTTCTAATTTCCCACAACGGTTTCCCGTAAGTTCTCCGTAATTTTGCAGATTCAAACCCTGTCAATCTGACAGTAAAAAACGAAATGGCAAAACTTTTGAACATTATACAAGACTATAAAAATAAGGCTAAAAGAGCATTGAAAATGGAAAATAAAGAAGAATTACAAACAGAAGAACAGGAAATCACTCAAGATACTGACAATGTTTCAGAAAATATTGACACACCCCTCGAAGTAGTACCCGAATTGACAGAGACGGAAACGTTGCAAAACGAATTGGGAGAGTTAAAAGATAAATATTTACGTCTTTATTCGGATTTTGATAATTTTAGAAAACGTACTGCCAAAGAAAAATTAGAAATGATTCATTCGGCTTCCGAAAAGGTAATCATAGATATTTTACCCGTTTTGGATGATATGGAAAGAGCCACTGCCAATGCCGTGGAAGGAGAAATCCCTGAAGGTATTCAATTGATATTTACTAAATTAGGTAATACCTTAACATCAAAAGGCTTAAAACCAATGGATGCAAAGGGACAAGTTTTTAACGCTGATATACATGAAGCAATTACTCAATTTCCAGCACCAAGCGAGGAAGATAAAGGTAAGGTCTTTGATGTAGTAGAGAAAGGATATTTTTTAAATGACAAAGTGATTCGCTTTGCGAAAGTAGTAGTAGCAAATTAGGGATTAGGGATTGGATAATGGAGAATTAAGTGATTGGTAATCAGATAATTAGAGATTTTGTAGCAGTTTTTCAAAATGTTTCTTTATCTCAAAGCCAACTACATAAGGGTAGTATTTTTAAATACATCACTCCCAATTATACCATCTCTAATTTCTAATCCTTGACTCCTAACCCCTAAAATAAATGGCAAAAAGAGATTATTACGAAGTATTAGAGGTTGGAAAATCCGCTTCGGAAGAAGAAATAAAGAAAGCCTATCG
>JANPGQ010000754.1:0-36408 GCA_031423975.1 Cytophagales bacterium
AACGATTACAACGGGCGTTCCCATGGCGTTTTTGGAAGATGCTTTAGTACCACTTTACAACATTCATCGTTATCAAATTGAAGCCGTTGCTAAATTGGTTGGTTCAATGGATTATCATTATGCGGTGCGTGGCGATGGTCAATTTAGTACCAAAGCCGTTTCAAAAGAAACCCAACAAAAAGCTTTAGAAACTGCCTTGAAATGTCTTTCGGCTGACTTTTTGACTTTGCCAGAAAATATTATTTCCTTAATTCCTCCACGTCCTGCGGGATATATGCCATCGAGAGAATTGTTTAAAAAACGAACTGGTTTAGCATTTGACCCATTGGCAGCGGCAGAATCAGCGGCGGACTTTCCTTTGCAGTTTTTGTTTCATCCAGAAAGAGCTTCTCGCATGATTGAATACGAAGCAAGAAATGGTGGTTTAGGTTTGGAAGAAATGATTAATCAAGTAGTGGATAAAACCTTCAAAACCCCTAAAAATCAAGGACTTAACCGAAAAATACAGTTCCAAACCGAGCAAATAGTATTGACGCACTTAATGGCGTTAAGTACCAATGAAGCCGCCAATTACCAAGTGAGAGCTGTGTGTGGAGAGGTATTAAAGGAATTGAAAACCTATTTAGAAGAAACCAAGAAAACCATCAAAGAAAGCGATTATCAGGCCCATTTGGATTATGCCTTAGACCGTATGAAAAATCCATCTTCGGCAAAAGTGGCGGTGCATAAAGAATTGCCTCCTGGGGCGCCAATTGGTTGTGATGAGGAGTAGTATTATTAATTTTTATATGCTGGAAACTGATATTTCTGTAACTTACAAATATCAGTTTCTCTTATTTTTTGAACAATCTCATGAAAAAAACACAATTGCTTATTTTATTGATTTTCTGCGGTATCACAAATGCAAATGCACAGGTAAAGCCCAAATCAAAAAGCCTTTTCAACGGCAAAGATTTTACGGGTTGGCATATTGATGTGCCTGCGATGGACGATAAACCAGACGTAAAAAGCCCTTTCATTATCAGAAATGGAATGATGGTAAGTTTGGCAGAACCGCAAGGGCATATTATCACGGATGCGGTTTATCAGAATTATCAGTTGGAAGTGCAATATCGTTTTGCGGGAAAACCTGGAAATTGTGGCGTTTTGGTTCATGCTTCTACGCCCCGAATTCTTTATAAAATGTTTCCAAAGTCGATTGAAGCACAATTGATGCACGATAATGCGGGAGATTTTTGGTGTATTGGCGAAGATATTACCGTTCCCGATATGGAAAAACACCGTTCTGGACCCAAAGAAAATTGGGGTTCGGTTGATGGTAAAGAAAGACAAATTCATAACCTTACCGATAATTCAGAAAAGCCCCTTGGCGAGTGGAATACCATGATTGTTCAATGTTTGAAAGACAAAGTGAAAGTTTGGGTAAACGGCGATTTGGTGAATTATGGTTACAATGCCACCGTTCAGAAAGGGCAAATTGCATTGCAAGCGGAGGGGTCAGAAGTGGAGTTTCGGAAAGTTGTATTATCTCCAATTAAGAAGCTTTCAGAATAAAAAAACGTGTAATTTTATAGTAAAGATTTGAAAGAGAATTTGCTAATTTAGTAGGCTATGTCCTCTGCATCCAGTAATTTTTTGAGATTGAATGTTATATCTTCCATCAAAAAAATATCATCAAACCACTCAACAACTTGAGTGGTTTGACCTTTTTCAATCACAAAAATCTTCTTATGTTTGGTAATTATCCAAAGAATTTTCTTTGTTCCAAAACTGAGCATTTCCTCAGATTTAGAGAAAATATAATCTAATTCTTTATCCGTTTCAATCTTCACATCAACTTCAATGGCAATTTCTGGGGCGATGTCAAAATATTTATCGGTCAAAACTACTTTCTCTTTTAAAAATATTCCGATGTCAGTTGAAAGATTATTTTTATGCCCTAAATGTAAACCTGTTTCGTTAGTAGTAAGAATATATTTTTTTCTATCAATTACCGAAAAAAGAATTCCATATAAAAATCCGACCAAATAAGATTGTAAAGAACTACTGCCCATAATTTCTTCAATTTGTTTTGTCCCGTTTAATACTTCTTTATATCCTTTATAATACAAAGCCTGTCCTCGTAATTCTTCACGGATGAGATTACTCGGTATCTTGCGACTTTTACGCTTAGGGATTTCTAAAATTTGTGCTACCATAACCTTATTTTTATTTCAAATTAAGTAATTTAGACTCACAAAAGCAAATTTTATATCTCCTTCCATTCTTGCAAATCTGGCTCAATATACAACCATTTTACTTCGGGATAGACGCTTCTTAAATCTGCCTCAAAATCATTGATTAACTTGCTGATTTGTACGGCATTAAGTGTTTCTGTAATTAATATTTTTGCACAAACTAATACCTCATTTGGTCCTTGTTGGATGGTTCTGCAATTAATTAGTTGTTGAATATCAGGATGATTTTTGGCGAGTTCCTTTACTTTAGTATAAATAGCCAAATCTGCACTTTCTCCAATCAGTAAAGATTTTACTTCTCGAGCTAAAAATATTGCTACCAAAATCAGAATTACACCAATAATGATTGAACCAATGGCATCATAACGTCCATCGCCTGTATAATGGGCAATCACAAGCGTACATAACGCTACAATTAAACCCAAAACTGCCGCAGAATTTTCTCCAAAAATTACGATTAAATCGCTGTCTTTGGTGAGACGTAAATAAGCGAAAAACCCAGATTCTCCTTTTCTTTTATTTAATTCTACAATATTTGAAAAAGTAGCGTAGCCCTCTAATGCTAATGAAAAAACTAAAATGCCAACACCCCAAAGGATATTATTAACGGGTTCAGGATTTTCATATTTATGCACACCTTCATAAATAGAAAACATTCCACCAATTGAAAATAGCAACATAGCTACCATGAATGACCAAAAATAGGCTGACCGTCCATAGCCCAAAGGGTGAATAGCATCGGCTGGTTTGCGTGCTTGGCGTACTCCCACGAGTAAAAGAGCTTGATTGGCACAGTCGGAAAATGAGTGAATGGTCTCTGCTAACATCGCCCCCGAACCCGTCATAAATGCCGCTACGCCCTTTGAGGAGGCAATTAATAGATTTACAATAAGGCTTTGAATGATGTGTCCAGTTCCCTGATTAGGCGTTTTATTTTCTTCGTTTTGCATTATTATTTTAATAAGTTAATGATTTTTCAAATTTAAGCATAAAAAAAGCAGACCACTCAATTATTGGTCTGCTTTTTTCTATTTAAAAACATCTATCAATTATTAATTGTCAATTATCAACTAATCTACTTTTTCTTCTTTTTCTTCGCAGTTTCCTCTTCTACTTTTGCTTCTTCTACGGCTTTCATTTGTTTAGAAAGATACTCAGAAAAACGAGATTTTTTTACTCCGGTTACGGCTATTTTGGCACGATTTTCTTCTAAAAGAGCCTTAATTTTATCTTCATCCACAAACTTACGAATACCTATTTGTTGACCAATGGTTACGATGTTTGAAATAAAATAATAGAAACTCATCCCCGCTGGTAGCGAGTTCATCACAAACATAAAAATTACGGGTGTGATGTACGCCATTTTCTTCATATCAATCGGTTGACCAGTTTGGTCGGGCGTATTTTGGTTGTTATAGTATCCGTAGGCAATACTCGAAACCGTCATCAATAAAGTAAACAAACTGACATGATTTCCGTACAACGGAATACTGAAAGGAAGCGTTGCGATAGAGTCAAACGTTGAAAGGTCATTTGCCCATAAAAACGATTCCTGACGAAGATTTATCAAGTTGGGAAACAACATAAATACCGCCATCAAAACGGGCATAGTGGCTATTACAGGCACACAACCACTCAATGGACTCACGCCAACTTCACCGTACAATTTCATTTGGGCTTGTTGTTGTTTAGCAGCATCGTCGCCCACTTTTTCCTTCAACGCATTCAATTCTGGCTGTAAAATTCTCATTTTTGCCATGCTCACATACGACTTATAAGTCAGAGGTAAAAGGGCAAATTTGATAATCAAAACCAAAGCAATAATTAACAAACCGTAGTTTGAAAAGATTTTCTCTAAAATATTAAACAAAGGCACAAATACGTAGCGAGTAATTGGCAAAAAGATGTCATAACTCAATTTTACGTTTTTGCCAAAACCTGGAGCAACGTCTTTAATAAGGTTATAATCGTTTGGCCCAAAATACCATTGATAAGTTCCTTTTCCAGATTTTAAATCCGCCAAAGGTAATTCCATATTAGCCCGTAAAGTCTTGATATTCAGTGAATCCAGTTCATTGGCAGTGCCATAAACTTGTGCTTTCAAAATAGGAGCATTCTTGGTGATGAAACTCGACAAGAAGTATTTTTTCTTGAAAGCCACCCATTTCAAAGGTTCATCCAATTTGGCTTCATTTGCTCCCGTTGGAGCTTCTGACAATTGGTCAAAATTCTCGCCATCGTTAATCAAATAATTGACCGTTGCCTTACGGTTTTCAGTCAAATCTTTCTCCGTTGGGCGCACATTCTCTAACCAATTCATTTTTACGGATTCGTTTTTTAGAATGCCATCTAAACCCGTTAATTTCAAGTCGTTATCCAATAAAAAACCCGAACCAGCCAATGAATATGATTGCTCAACCGTTTGACCATTAGCCAATTGCAAAGTAAAAACAACTTTATCTGTCTTCCCTTCGGCAACAGTTCCACCAACTGAATTTGTGGTGAAATACAATTTATTCAAATCAATATTGCCTTTCGTAGTGGGTAATTCAAGCGAAATTTTATCGAAAGATTCGTCAAATATGGTCAGAGGTTCTTTCTTTTTCTGATTGAACGAATTGTACGTTTCGTAATTTTTCAACAATACATTTTTCACTCGCCCACCCTGCGATGTAAAGGTAACTTTAATGTCTTTATTCTCTAAAACAATATCTTTTGCAGTTCCTAAAGCAGCTGTTGCAAAATCTCCTGCCGCAGTTTTAGCAACATTTGAATCTATGACAGCAATTTTTGCGGGCGTATTAGGTGTTGTTTGGGCAGTTTTAGCTTTTTCTTGGGGTTTCAGTGGGTTTTCTTTCGGGGCAAAGAAAAATTGATAACCCATCAACATAGCCATTATCAATACTAAGCCCGTAATTTGATTTTTATCCATCATTGTTTTATTCGTTGTATTGAGTAATGAGTATTAAGGATTGATTAAAAATTGTTAGTCTCAAAACAACCTTGCAAAATTACGAACAATCTCCGTTAATTGGCAAAGGTTTAGTTTTAATTGTGATTAATGGTTAAATACAAGAAAATAAAAGCGATTTTAATATCCAAAAAAATACGGTCGCCGTCCTTCAAAAGGACAGCGACCGTTCTAAATTAATGAAACCTAACTTTTATTTCGCTCCCTTCATCAAAGGAATGGCATTTTTCAAAACAGCCTTTACAAACTGAACGAATAGCGGAGCTGGATTGGCTACGTTTGATTTATATTCTGGGTGAAACTGTACGCCAATAAAATAAGGATGTTCTCTTAATTCTACAATTTCTACCAAATTAGATTCTGGATTCATACCCGTAGGAATCATGCCTGCCGCTTTGAATTGCTCCAAATAGGCATTGTTAAACTCATAACGATGACGGTGGCGTTCTTGAATATTTAGTTTTCCGTAAATATGATGTGCCAACGAGCCTTTTTCTAATTTACAAGCATAAGCACCCAAACGCATAGTTCCGCCCTTGTTGGTAACCGTTTTTTGCTCTTCCATCAAATCAATTACTGGATTGGTGGTTTCAGGATTCATTTCAGATGAATGAGCATCTTCTAAACCTAATACATTTCGAGCGTATTCAATCACGGCACATTGCATTCCCAAACAGATTCCAAAAAATGGTACTTTATTCTCTCTGGCGTATTTTACGGCATTAATTTTACCTTCAATTCCTCTTTCACCAAAGCCTGGAGCTACCAAAATTCCATCTAATTCTGCCAATTTTTTTTGATAATCTCCATCCACCAAACTCTCTGACGAAAGCCAAACTACATTTACTTTCGTTTCGTTCATTGCTCCTGCATGAATCAATGCCTCAGCGATTGATTTATAGGAATCCTTCAATTCAACGTATTTACCCACTAAACCAATCGTAATTTGCTCAGTTGGATTTTTGAGTTTCCCTAAGAAATTTTTCCAAGATTCAAGGTCGGCATCCTTATCGTTATAAATATCTAATTTGTACAAGGCTCTTTGGTCGAGTTTCTCTTTTCTCATCAACAAAGGCACATCATAAATCGTCTCGGCATCCATCGCTTCAATCACGTCATTGGCAGAAACGTTGCAAAATAGGGCAATTTTACGACGCATTTCCATCGGAACAGGATGCTCCGTTCTGCAAACAATGATATCAGGTTGAACTCCCAATTCAGACAAGGCACGTACTGAGTGTTGAGTTGGTTTAGTCTTCAATTCACCAGCCGATGCCAAATACGGAATCAGTGTGAGGTGGATAAAAAGGGTGTTTTTTTCACCCAAATCCCATTTTAATTGACGGGCTGCTTCAATAAATGGTAATGATTCAATATCTCCAACACAACCCCCAATTTCTGTAATGACAATATCATACTGCCCAGTTTCGCCCAAAATCAAAATATTACGCTTGATTTCATCTGTAATATGAGGAATTACTTGAACCGTTTTTCCTAAATAATCGCCTCTACGCTCTTTGGTAATCACATTATTATAGACTCTTCCCGTAGTGATATTATTGGCTTGTGAAGTTGGTACACCCAAGAAACGCTCGTAATGTCCAAGGTCTAAATCGGTTTCTGCCCCATCGTTTGTTACATAACATTCTCCGTGTTCATAAGGATTCAATGTTCCTGGGTCAATATTAATGTAAGGGTCAAATTTTTGAATAGTACATGACAAACCTCTGGCTTGCAATAGTTTAGCTAAGGATGAAGCTATAATTCCTTTGCCCAAAGATGATGTTACACCGCCCGTAACGAAAATGTATTTTGCGGTTTTAGGTTGCCCTTTACCTGACATGATAATTATAATTTGAAAATTGTTTGATTTGAAAATTTGAAAATCAACTTCAAATTTTCATAAAATTGAAAAAGTAAGGCAAGAATTTTCCAACGAGTTAAAAAATCTTGAATCAATACAAAAAAGAAATTTACAAGAACAAAACGAAATGCACGAAGATTTCTGAAATGAAACTTAGGAGGAGGATTAATTCCGCAACCTGTTGTTACGGGATACAAAGTTAGGTGAAAATTTTGTATTTTTGCCCTTCCAAAAAATTAAAAATCAAGCTAATCATGTTAAAATCCATCCCTTTTGACCAAACACATGCTTTCTCGTTATTGACCAAACACAAAGCTGAGTTGGCTGATATTGCCATAAAAGACTTATTTTCAAATGATTCTGAACGATTTGATAAATTTTCAATTCGTTTTGAAGATATTTTATTAGATTATTCTAAAAATATTTTAACTGAAAAAACCAGAGCAATTTTGGTGGCTTTGGCAAATGAATGTGAGTTGGATGATGCCATCGAACGGATGTTTACGGGTGATGTTATTAATCAAACAGAGCAACGTGCTGTGCTTCATGTGGCGTTGAGAAATCGTTCAAATTCGCCAATTGCGGTAGATGGTAAGGAAATTATGCCCGATATCAATGCGGTGTTGGAAAAGATGAAAGGTTTTACTGAAAAAGTAATTTCAGGTGAATGGAAAGGTTATTCGGGCAAGGCAATTACCGATGTGGTAAACATTGGTATTGGTGGTTCTGATTTGGGTCCTGTTATGGTAACGGAGGCTTTAAAACCTTATAAAAACCATTTGAACTTACATTTTGTATCAAATGTGGACGGAACACATATTGCAGAAGCCTTGAAAAAAGTAAATCCAGAAACCACTCTTTTCTTGATTGCCTCTAAAACTTTCACGACCCAAGAAACGATGGCAAACGCTCATTCTGCCCGTAATTGGTTCTTGGCAAATGGTGGTTCGGCAGAGGATGTGGCTAAACATTTTGCCGCCATTTCTACCAACGAAAAATCAGTAGTTGCCTTCGGAATTGATGCCGATAATATGTTTGGTTTTTGGGATTGGGTTGGTGGACGATATTCGCTTTGGTCAGCCATTGGTTTATCAATCGCTCTGTCAGTAGGTTATGAAAATTTTATTGAATTATTGGAAGGAGCTCATGCTATGGACAAGCATTTCCGCACGGCAGATTTCAATGAAAATATTCCTGTAACGTTGGCTCTTTTGGGGATTTGGTATAATAATTTCTTCGGGGCAGATACGCAAGCAATTCTTCCTTACGACCAATATATGCACCGTTTTGCGGCGTATTTCCAACAGGGAGATATGGAATCTAACGGGAAACAAGTGGGGCGTGGAGGCGAAGACGTTTCGTATCAGACTGGACCAATTATTTGGGGCGAACCTGGTACAAACGGGCAGCACGCTTTCTATCAATTGATTCATCAAGGCACAAAAATGATTCCTTGCGACTTTCTTGCTCCTGCTCAATCGCATAATCCCCTTGGCGAACATCATCAAATGTTGCTGTCAAATTTCTTCGCCCAAACGGAGGCTTTAATGAACGGAAAATCAAGAGCAATAGTTGAAGCAGAATTGGTGAAGGCTGGAAAATCGGTTGAAGAAATCGCAGAATTAGCTCCTTTCAAAGTTTTTAAAGGAAATCGTCCAACCAATTCAATTATGTTTAAGTTATTGACTCCGAGGACTTTGGGAAGTTTAGTAGCCATGTACGAACATAAGATTTTTGTTCAAGGCGTTATTTGGAATGTATTTAGTTTTGACCAATGGGGCGTAGAATTAGGCAAACAATTAGCCAATCAGATTTTGCCAGAATTAGGTGGAAATGAGGAAATTACCTCGCATGATTCTTCGACCAATGGCTTGATAAATGCTTATAAGAGTTGGCGATAAAATGTAACCTTAAAGATTGATTCTTGATGAACCATATTCAAAAAATAAATCTATTATTTGAATATGGTTCATTTAATATTAAAACCATGAATAACCTCGAAGTGTGGATGCGAGGACCAATTGCTGGTCTGTTGCCAATATTACAACCCGTTGCTCATGCAATTCTTCAAGTACGTGAGGAGGTAAATTCACTCATGATTGATTTTCCAGAAGAATACTTATGGGAAACTCCCGCTGGTGTAGCTTCGGTGGCTTTTCATTTGCAACACCTGTCGGGCGTGTTGGATAGGCTGTTTACGTATGCCAATGACAAAATGTTGAACGAAGACCAATTAGAATTGTTGGATTTAGAAAAAGTTTCACCACAATACGAATTGACCGTCAAAAAACTATTGACTCGTTTTAATAATCAAGTAAATAAGGCTTTGACCCAACTCAAAAATACGGAGGAGAAAACACTTTTAGAACCAAGAGGTATTGGCAGAAAGAAAATTCCAACCAATGTCATTGGTTTATACTTTCATGCCGCCGAACATTCTACAAGGCATTTTGGAGCTTTGATGGTAACGGTGAGGATTTTGAAAGGAGAATAAAATTGATGTTTTCTACAATCTAAAATCAACAAATCTGTTATATTTACAGAAAATCCTTACTTTAATCCATGAAACAAAACAAACAACACACTTGCGAAAGGGTGCTGATTCTCTTTTTATTGCTTTTTATCATGGACTCTTGCCGATTATTTCGTCGCCGAGAGAGTGGTTTCTCATCTACTTCTTATCCTACTAATGTTCCTTCAAAAAATTACTCAAAATCTTATAATCTTAGAACTATCAATGAAGTTGTTTCCTTAGCACGTTCCTATACGGGCGTTCCATATCGTTCAGGTGGAACAGATGGCAATGGTATGGATTGTTCAGGACTGTTATTTTGTGTGTATTCGCAGATCGGTTTCAAAATTCCCCGAATCTCTTGGCAGCAGGCAGAAGTTGGTCGAGAAGTTTCAATTGATGAACTTCATGCGGGTGATTGGGTATTTTTTGTAACCAATAAAGGAGGGACAGCCATTATAAATCATGCTGGACTCGTTACTGAGAAAAAAAGTGATAAAGAAGTAATATTTATTCATGCATCGTCTTCAAAAGGAATTAAAGAAGATAATCTTTTTTCAAAATATTGGATGTCATGTTTTGCCAAAGCATCCAGACCATTTTAGTTTGGGAATTATGATATTTTTAAAATAGATATCGTCATAATTGAATTTTCTTCACCAAACCTATCTCAATTCATCGTCCGCATTTACCTCCTTAAAATCTTATTGAATACAATTACAAAATCTACTTGTATAGTATAGTGGTTTTTTTGTGATTTTTAAAATTTGGCTCGACAATTGCGTATAATATAAGAGAGATAATAAATCTCCCATAAAATACTTTTTTCCTGCGTTCAGAATAAAGTTCTAATTTAACTACTCCTACTTAAAAATTTAGAGAATAATAAAACCAACTAAATTTTTCACTTGCAATCACTTAATAACCAAATCATGAGAGTAGTGTACTTAAAAATCCCCGCCAGGACAACATTAACCATTGTCTCAAAAATTAACTCATTCAGAATATACCTATTATGGATTTCTTTTTTTGTATTTAACTCGCTTCCGTTATATTCAAGCGAATTAAACAAAAGAGATGATTTTGATAACTATAACTTGACTCAAAGTAAAAGGCATTCCTTTTACACCAAAAATGATACTAAAGTAGCTGATAATTATATAAGTTTAAATACTTTACTCAAAACTTCATATTGTACTGGAGAAAGTTCTTCACTGTATGCCGATGCCCAAGGAGTTTATAATTCTGGAAATGTTTTTTCAATCGTGCTTTCCGACTCTGTTGGTAGTTTTTCAAATCCAACCGTCATTGGAACATTGAGTGGATTTGCTTCGGGTATTAATCAAATTCATTTTCGGATTCCTATTAATATTCCACTTGGATCTGGGTACCGCATTAGAATTGTAGGCTCAAATCCACTTACCACTTCAAATGATAATAATTTTGACATTCGGATAACTACCATCCCAGTTCCAGCCAGTACGCCACAATCAATTTGTGAAGGGCAGTCCACTATGTTAGCGGCAACTTGTAGTACGGGTTTAGTAAAATGGTATAAATCAGCTACAGGTGATACACTACTCACAAATACGACGGTTTCACCGACGATTACTACTAATTATTTTCCTGCCTGTGAAGACGGTACAACTTGTTTTAGTAAAAGAAAAGTACATACCTTAACTGTGAACCATCTTACTGGTATTTCTTTAAGCCCCGCTTTTTCTACTTGTTTAAATAGTGATATTGAATTACCAGTAGTAACATCCCAAACGAATTTAACTTATGCTTGGACGGGACCAAATGGTTTTACCTCAACTACCCAAATAGCGAAAATTACAAATCTAACTGCTGCCAAAACTGGAACATATTCGGTTTTGGTTACTAATGCAAATAGCTGTTCGGTAACCGCCACAACTGTTGTGAGTATTGGAACAGCTTTGCCCAATTTGGCATTAACGGGCGATACTTCGGTCTGCTACAATGGGACAATCAATTTGACTGCAGAAAGCGGAACTACCACTGGGGTTACATACTCTTGGACTGGTCCAAATTCATTCACAGCCACTGGACAAAGTATTTCAAGAATTGCTTTTACAGACAATGGACAAGGATTAACCACCTACCATGAAGGTATTTATAGAGTAATTGCAACAAACCTAACAACGGGTTGTACGGGTACTGTATTTGTAAATGTTCATGTCGGTAACCGCCCGAATAGCCCTTCGGTGTCAGCACCAATATCAGTTTGTGAGGGAACAACTCAGAACATTGTACTGGGTTTTAGCGGAGCGAATTTTCAAAATTACTCTTGGACTGGTCCTAATGGATTTACCAGCACAGCTACTGCTATGTGCAATGCGGCTTTTCAATGTACTGATGCCTATATTTCTATTCCCAATTTCTCGGTAACAAACGTAGGGGTTTACTCGGTTGTTGCGTATTTTAAGGATGTAAATAATAAAACTTGTTCAATTGGTACAAATACTTCATTGAGCATTAAAACTAAACCAGACCTTACTATATCATCAAACTCGGCAATTTGTGCTGGGCAAAATTTGAATTTTACTGCTACCTATACCGACGCTACTGCTGGAATATCTTCTTACTCATGGACGGGTCCAAATAATTTTACGTCAAGTGTACAGAACCCAACGGTCAATGTTGCTACGGCAAATGCTACTGGAGTTTATACGCTTGTAGGCGTGGGGGTGAATCAATGCGTGGCAACTGTAATCACAACTGTTACGGTAACACAATCTTTACCACCAGTGGTAAATCCTTCTGCACAAGTGGTATTGAGTAATTCAATTACTTTGACAGCAACGGGTTGTGCAGGAACTGTTGATTGGTATAAAACATCTGATAATCAGGTAGTTAATATGCCTGTATCGCCTATCGTTACTACTTTGTATTATGCAAAATGTAATTTATTAGGGTGTATAAGTACCAAGAGTGGGGATATTACAGTTACGATTGGGGCTCCAATTGCCATTTCTGTAAAGTCAGGTAATTGGGAAGATAAATCCACTTGGAATATTAACAGAGTTCCCTTAGCGATAGATTCAGTTATTATAGATTTGAATCATATCGTTGAAATACATGGGCAATATTCGGCAAAATGGATGAGTTTTAGAGGTAATGGTACAATTACCTTCGGTTCATCAAGTGGAAATTTGAATCTGTTAGGTAATCCACCTCCACCCAAAACTACTGCTCCAACGCTACTTACAGTTTCTGAAACACAAATTACCTATTCAGATTTTAGTAACGGGACAACGCTTAAATTATACAAGAATGGTAATTATATTAATCAAAGTGTTGTAGCAAGTGGAAGCACGTGGTCTGGGCTAAATTTAAGTGCTGGTTTATATACAATCACTGCCACTGAAACGGGTTTTACTGAATCTGTTCAATCTAATGCTATTCAATTTACGCCACAAACCTCTACTCCAACATTGGCAACGGTAACAGGAACTCAAATTACTTATTCGGCTTATACAAACGGTGCTACCCTTAAACTATACAAAGATGGTGTATATACCAATCAGACATTTGTTGCCAATAGCAGTACGTGGTCTGGGTTAAATTTAAGTTCAGGTTCTTATACAATCACAGCTACTGAAAGCGGAAAGTCTGAATCAATTCAATCAAATGCTATTCAATACTTATCATTACCACAAACCCAAACACCAACACTGTTAGCAGTAAATGGCACTTATATAACCTATACCAACTATACACCAGGGGCAATTTTCAAATTATACAAAAATGGTATATTTACAAACGATACTTTTGTATCAAATGGTAATGAATGGACAGGACTAAACTTAGGAACTGGCTTATATACTTACACAGCTACCGAATCAGGGAAATCTGAATCAGCTCAATCAAATGCTGTACAATATACCCAACTAAATGGGCAAACAAGTACGCCAAACCTTGAAACAGTTACTGCAAATACTATTACTTATTCGGGTTATACAAATGGAGCAACGATTAAATTATACAAAAGTGGCACATACACCAATCAGGCTTTTGTGACTAATGGTAATCAATGGACTGGTTTGAATCTATCAACTGGTTTATATACCATCACGGCAACTGAATCTGGAAAATATGAATCAGGTCAGTCTAATTCTGTACAATTTACTACCACAATTACTCAAACAAGTACCCCAACGCTATTAACGGTTACAGGTGCTCAAATAACGTATTCAGGCTTTGCTAATGGAACAACATTAAAACTGTATAAAGATGGATTTTATATGAGTCAGAGTTTTGTAGCTAATGGAAATACGTGGTCAGGGCTGACTCTTTCTACTGGCTCATATACCATTACAGCCACCGAAAGTGGAAAGTCTGAATCGATTCAATCAAACGTTATTCAATACTCAACGTTACCGCAAACTGCAACGCCAACCCTTTTGGCAGTAAATGGGACGTACATTACTTATTCAAATTACACGCCAGGGGCAGTTTTCAAATTATATAAAAATGGAGTATTTACAAACGATACTTTTGTATCAAATGGCAATGAATGGACGGGTTTAAGTTTAGGAACTGGCTTATATACTTACACGGCTACCGAATCAGGGAAATCTGAATCAGCTCAATCAAATGCGGTACAATACACACAACCAAGTGGTCAAACAAATACGCCAAGCCTTTCAACTGTTACTGGAAATGCTATTACCTATTCTGGCTATACTAACGGTACAACACTTAAATTATATAGAAATGGCACATATATAAATCAGGCTTATGTAGCCAATAATAACCAATGGACAGGATTAAATCTATCTACAGGATTATATACTATCACGGCTACTGAATCAGGAAAATATGAATCAGCCCAGTCAAATTCTGTACAATTTACCACTTCAAATACCCAAACAAGTACCCCAACGCTATTAATTGTAACAGGAACTCGGATAAGCTATTCTGGTTATAACAATGGCACAACTCTTAAATTATACAAAAATGGAGTTTACACGAATCTATCTTATGTAGCCAATACCAATGAATGGGCTGGTCTAAGTCTGACAGATGGTGTATATTCAATCACTGCAACAGAATCTGGTAAAACTGAATCTGGACAATCAAATTCTGAACAATATACTGTACCATCGTCAAGCGTTGTTATTGTTGAACCTAATAAACCTCAATATTACTTTTCAGACGGACATCCTGCCAGTTATTATGATGGTAATGCCCATCTTCCAGCCATCTTTACCAATCAGCCACGTTATGACGCTGCCAATGATTTTGTTTGGTTAAAAAATAATAAAATTAAAATAGGAATTAACCTCAAAAGGGGAGGACAATTAGCTTGGGCTTCATTGATAGATGCCACTACCAATTTGGTTTACAATGGATATGACGGAGGCTTTCAAGTTACGCTTGATGCATATCAGAAAAAGGACGGCTATACGCAAGGTGGCGAAGTAGCAGGGTCAGGAATTCCTGGGCAACCAACCTTTTCTTACAATGTAACTCATGGAGGAGATTATCTCAATCACGCTGTTAGTTTAATTGATTATCACGCTATTCCAAACGGATATTATGTAAAATTAAGACCTATCCATTATCCATTAAATGCCAAATTTTCAGAAACTTACATTGAAACTTGGTACACCATAATTAGACAGTCGGTTAAAATAGTATATCGTTATACAAGTTTTAGAACGGATGGACAATGGAATGGTAGTGGCTTTGACGGTGCGGGAGCTCCAGCGTGTTTCATCGTTAATACACTTAATAAATATAGAACATACACAGGAAACAATCCGTGGACATTTTCTCCGAGTGAAGGGGGAAGTCTTCCCATCACCAATTTGGGTGGAGTACCTCTCAGTAGCCAAGCAAGTGAATATTGGGGAATGGTTTACGACCCACAACGTCCTGAAACTGGTTTAGGTGTTTATAATAATACAGAAAATTTTAGCAGCACCCATTTTACCTATAAACAACAAGAAGTATATCCCGGCAATGGACCCGGTACAGAATTTAATAGTGGTTATACTTTCTTTCAGCCATTTGTAAATTTTAGTATTCCTAATAGAGGTAGTTATGTAAAAGATATAACTGCTTATCTGATGTTGGGAACAGAAACTGAAATTAGGGCAGAAGCCTATCGAATATCGGGTCATGAGGCCAATATTCCACAGTATTAAGTTGAATAAATGGTTAATTAATCCTCATTTGACTTGTGCAACTAAGATTAATTTCGTAATTTTGCACCTCAATTTAAAACTCTGTTCGCAATGGCTGTTACAAGACTCAAGAGAAAAGACAGAAGAAACAAGGCTATAGCCACTAACAAAGTCAATGCAATTAAGTTTTTGACTACTGTCCCTGAAATTAAATTAGTGGATGTAGACTCAATCAAAGCTGAATTTGCGGCGAAGGCTGCGAAGTAATTTTGTACAATTTCTTCTAAGATTCCAAAACCTCGCCTTCTAAAGGTGAGGTTTTCTTTTTTTCGTAAAAAGGCATTCGTTTTTTCTTAACTTTACAATGAACCTATTTAAACTTTCGGTTTCTGAACATAAAATTTTGTATTTTTAAACCCATTTTTTCTGAAATTTTTAAAACATACAACATACCAGAACTATGTTGAGAAAATTTGGCTTAATGGAGTCTAAAAGGCTTATTTTCATCCGAAAGGGAAAGTTCAAACAAGTTCACAATATTTAATTCTATAAAATCGTTGTGCTAAAAATGTTCGATTCCTAACCACAAATTTTAATTAGGTATTCATATTATGGCATCTATTAGTCATTTAAAATATTCCTTATGAAATATTTGTTCGTAATTCTCGTCGCTTTCGTTGCTTTAAATTCTTTTGGACAACGCTTCTATAATATTCAATTCAATGAACTTCCCCAAGACTTTCAATTGTACCCACGTGATGATAAAAATCAGGCAGTTGTGCCAATAAGTGGTCAAATTGAAGTAGGAAATTGGTCTTATATGTCGGTAGTGGTTTATCGAAATAAGCAATTATATAGTTATACAAAAAGTTATTTTTTGTATGATAATACGGGACAAAAAGGTACATTTTCGCTGAAGCCATCTATCAAGGCAGAGTTAGCCGAATATGACTTTAAGATTTACGCCAGTCAAGCGGGAAAAGACTCAATTCTTACATTTGAACGTAAAAATGTAGTTTCGGGGGATGCTTACCTGATTTACGGACAGTCGAACGGACGAGCTTGGGAGGAGGTTTATGACTATAAAAACGAATACTGCCGAACCTTCGGGTATGGATCTTTTCAATATGGATATACTTGGGGATTATCCAACGAAGGATTCACGGGTGGATTTGACGGGGAGCAATTTATAGTGGGAGAGTGGGGTATTCATTTCCAAAAAAATATTCTTGAAAATTATGGAATTCCTACTTGCATAATCAATGCCTCAACGTCTGGAGCAAATATAAAAGCACTTTCCGATCGAAATGAAAATAACCCTTCCGACATTAATACCCATTATGGAAGATTGATATATATGGCCCAAAAATCTGGAATAATAGACCATATCAAAGGCTTTTTTTATTGGCAGGCAGAAACAGATGCTGCTCAAGCACCAAGCTTATGGAAACCAGGTTTTGACAAAATGTATAGTTATTGGACAAAAGATTTGCCGTCCGTAAAAAAGATTTATACCTTCCAAATACCACTTTTCGGAGCGGGTGATTATAACGATGAAGTGGGAGTTTTACGTGATTACTTACGACAATTGGGTAGCTATTATGCCAAAATTACTACTTATGCACCCATCGGTGTTACGGGTTGGAACGGTTGGCATTTTGATTTGGCAGGGTATAAGCAAATAGCCAACGAACTTAGCAAAATAGTAGGGAAAGATTTTTATGGTGAACAAAAAAATCTGATTTCTCCCAATATTCAAAAGACCTATTATTCCAAGGGAAATAGAAGTGAAATAACGCTGGCCTTTGAGAATGGACAGCAAATGATATACCCAAAAGATACCGTTGCTCCTAATATCGGTGGAGGATTTGGCACGTACAGTCTAAAAGATTTTTTCTATCTCAATGGAGTTTGGCAAAAAGTACAATCTGGAAGGGCAGAAGGTAATAAAATAATATTGACGCTCAAACAGCCTGCCGAGGCTAATGATACCTTAATTAAATATCTGCCTTCCATTTATCCTTATTCTTCGGGTTCGTTTATCTTGAAAGATGCCCCTTGGATATACATTGGTCCATTTTTGAAGAATTCTGACGGCATGAGAGCATTTGCGTTTCACCACCTAAAAATTGCCCCTTTCGTTGAATTTGAGAAGATTATTCTAACTAACCCTGCCAATGTAGGTAAGAAAATTTCATTGAAATGGAATACGATTGATAAAGCCAAAGCCTATATTTTGGAACGTATTTCAGTAAAAGATACCCTTTCTGTTCAATGGGTAAAACAATTTTCCACTGCTCAAACTACATTCACAGATTCAACTACTGAATTTAATGAAGAATATATTTACAGAATAAAGGCAGTTAGTGATTTACAAGAATCTAATTTTACCATACTTAAAGTAAAAACCCCCAATAGTCTTTATTCTTTGACGTTAAATGCTCAAGTAAATTATTATAATTCTATAAAACTCAATTGGACGGTGGTTAACCTTTCTCAAAAACCAGAATTTTATACCATTGAAAGAAAAACAGGTCAAGACGGTACATTTATGGAAATATCAAAAGTATCGGGAAGTACATTATCTTTTAAAGATTCCACCCTTTCAGCCAACACGGAATATTATTATAGAATTAAGTCTTCGGTAGTCAATAGCGTTATCTTGCAAGCACAAACCACTATTAAAACTCCTGAACTTTTAAATTCTCCTCAATTGAATACTGATTTGATAACGTATGAAAGCATTAAATTACTCTGGAAAGCAGTACCTAATGCCTATAAATATGTATTAGAAAAGCAATCACTCATTGACTTAACATTTCAAAAAATATTAGAAGTAAATAATATTTTTGAATACGTAGATAATCATATAAAAAGTAATCAAACATATTCATATCGTTTGAAGGCTTTTAGTGATATTTCAGAATCAAATTTTGTAAAAATTGATGCCAAAACACTAATTGTTTTAGCTAATCAAAATGAGATGAATGACACTTTTAATGTTTTCCCAAATCCATCAAAGGAAAATATAAAGGTAATTATGATTAAACCGATTTCTGGTGAAATAACAATTACTGATTTGATTGGTAGAAGGATATGGAGTCAGATTATTGAAAAACAAAATTCGTTAAATATTGACGTTTCTACTTTTAAAAGCGGAGCTTATTTTATGAGTGTTCAGACTGAAAATACCCTTTATAGTAGAAAGATTATCATAGAATAATTTCAATTCTTACCTTTCTTATCCTCTTTATTCCTAAGTATTTCTCCCAAATGGTTAACTTTTTTTACTAATTTTTGATGGTCTTTTTCACCCTGGTTAAATTTTTTATTGATATCCATTAATACCCTAAAACGGATAGCCTGACCAAAAGAGACTAAGCCCAAATTGGTTAGAATCAGCCCATAGAGTCCCCAAATAAACCAACGGGCAAAGTTTACTGTTGGGTCGGCTTTTAAGGTAGCGGCATTGCTCACCACGGAAATGCCAAAACCAAAAAGTAATAAGCCCGCAACAGCACAAAGCATCCATTTTGTACGGAGAGGCATTCTTTTTACTAATCTTTGTCCTGGAGCTTTTTTAGGAATATCAGGTTTCATATTGGTTATATTTTTAAATTGATTATTATTTCCAGAGAATTCCCAACATTTTTTCAATTTGTTGAAATTCTTCGTTTAGATTGCTTGGAATTGTTTTGTTTGAATAAGTAAATCCATGTTCTTGCCATAAAAATATAGTATAATAGTCAGTTTGATATATGGCTTTGGCTGTAGTTTTGAATAATTCTACTTTATCGTTGGGCATTCTTTTTTCAATAGTCATCAAAAAATATGCCTTCGTTTTCATCATCATCACTTTTTTGCCACCAATATTTTTAGAAACTACCTTCGCATTAGATTCTAAACTTTTTAGGGCAGATTGGGGTAGATAAACTTCATTTTGCCTTTCTATATAAAAATTACTCCCATTGGCTCGCATTGACCATCCCTTAAGTAATTGGCTTTTAGCTAATTGAATTTTTTTATCTTTCAAAATCGTATTCAAATCTAAGTACCGAAAGCTGTTTTCTTGGGCATTAGAACTTGTATGATTAAGAATTAATAAACACAATAAAAATATTTTTATCCTGTTTATTGGAGAAGTCATTGTCTTAGACATAATTTTATATTTCAATAATACCATAAACTAACAAAAACATTCAATGAAAATCAACAAAAAATTAATTTTTACAGTCTTAATATCTATTTCAGGACTGTATGTGAATGGACAAGACACTCGATTTAATCAAAAAAATCCAGACAAACCTGAAGTAACTGAATACATGGACCCCGAAATAAAGGTAATTACGCCAGGTGCAGTTCCTTCAGATGCTACCATTTTATTTGATGGCAAAAATCTTGACCAATGGGAAAGTTCAAAGGATGGAAGTCCCGCAAAGTGGAAAGTTGAAGATGGTGTAATGACCGTGGTAGGTGGTACAGGAGGAATTTCAACCAAAAAACATTATGGCGATTGTCAATTTCACATTGAATGGCGTTCACCTGATGAGCCAGCAGAAAAAAAAGGGCAAGGCAGAGGCAATAGCGGCGTTTTTTTCAATGGAATTTATGAAGTACAGGTATTGAACTCATATCAAAATAGAACTTATCGAAATGGGCAGGCGGGTTCAATTTACAAGCAAAGTCCTCCATTAGTGAATGTTACTTCTAAACAAGGCGATTGGAATGTTTATGATATTATCTATAACGCTCCAAAATTTACAGTAAATGGTGGAATTGATACTCCTGCGTATATCACCGTTATACACAATGGTGTAGTAGTCCAGAATCATACAAAAATTCAAGGAGTAACCAATTATATTGGACAACCCACCAACCCAGTTCACGACAAAGGCCCAATTCATTTACAAGACCACGGCAATGCCGTAAGTTTCAGAAATGTATGGATTAGAGAATTGTAGTTTTAAAATATTAGCAATGTAACAAAGGAGCAAAGTGCGGATTTATTTTCCTGCCACTTTGCTCCTTTGCCAATTTGGGCTTTTATGCTTTTGTTTCTTTGCCATTTTGCTCCTTTATGCCTTTGTTCCTTTGCCACTACATAGTTATCTTTGTAAAAAAACATTCTCATTTTAATTTTAATATGATTAAGCACGTCATTAGCTGGACACTCCGAAACATTCCAAGAAAATATATTCAGTTAGTAGGTCATTTTGCTACGAAAACTTACGGTTTATTCCTTTCTGGAAATTCAGTCGAATGTTCAGTTTGTGATTCTACGTTTAGCAAATTTCTGCCTTATGGGCGTTTAGAGCCACGTGAGAATGCACTTTGCCCAAATTGTTTGGCTTTGGAACGCCATCGGTTGATGTATTTATATTTACAACAAAAGACCAATTTTTTTACCGATAATTTGAAAGTGCTGCACGTTGCACCCGAATATTGTTTTATCGACCGTTTCGAGAAAATGAAGAATCTGGATTATATCACGGCAGATATAGAGTCGCCTTTGGCAAAAGTAAAAATGGATTTGCACGATATTCCCTTTGAAGATAATACCTTTGATGTAGTATTTTGCAATCATGTTTTGGAACACGTAGAGGACGATATTCGCTGTATGAATGAGATGAAAAGAGTCTTGAAACCAACGGGTTGGGCAATTATGCAGTCGCCACAAGACTGGAAATTACCTACTACTTTTGAAGACAAAACCATCACCGACCCCAAAGAAAGAGAACGTTTATTTAAGCAAGACGACCATTTCAGAATCTTTGGAAGAGATTACAACAAACGCCTCGAACAAGGTGGGTGGCACGTAACAGAGGATAAATTTGTGATGGAAATGCCGGCCGAAAAGGTAAAACGTTTTGCTTTGCCCAAAGAAGAGATTATTTATTTATGTGAGAAAAAATAGAAATTATGAAATACCTCCCCATCAACAAAAACTTATTTATTGGAAACCGTGAGCGTTTGGCAAAATCGTTAAAACCAAAATCTCTCGCCATTTTTAATTCCAATGACCCAATGCCCACCAATGCGGATGGTACGATGGGTTTTGACCAAAATTCTGATTTATTTTACCTGACAGGCATTGACCAAGAGGAATCGATCCTATTGCTTTTCCCTGACTGCCCCGACCCAAAATTTCGAGAGGTGCTTTTTATCAAAGAAACCTCTGAACAAATTGCTATTTGGGAAGGCTATAAATATACCAAAGAACACGCAACTGAGGTTTCGGGCATTGAAAGAGTCTATTGGACAGCTCATTTTGAGAGTATCTTGACGACTTTGATATTTGAAGCCGAACATATTTATCTCAATTCTAACGAACATATCCGTAATCACTCCACAGTACAAACTCGTGATGCAAAGTTTATTTTGTGGGCAAAAGAGCATTTTCCGCTACATAAATTTGAACGGGTTGCCCCTTTAATGCACCAATTACGGGTCATAAAAAGTGAATACGAAATTACCCAGATTAAAGAGGCTTGTAGAATTACTGAATTGGGTTTTAGACGTTTATTGAAATTTGTAAAACCCAATGTCACAGAATACGAAATTGAGGCTGAATTAATTCACGAATTTGTTAGAAACCGCTCAAAAGGGTTTGCTTATACGCCAATTGTTGCATCTGGGGCTAATGCTTGCGTATTGCATTACATTGAAAATAATCAAGTTTGCAAAGATGGAGACTTAATTTTATTGGACGTTGCGGCTGAATATGGAAATTATAAGTCAGATTTGACCCGTACTATTCCTGTGAATGGTAAATTCTCCCCACGTCAACGTCAAGTATATGACGCTGTTTATCGGACTTTTCAATATGCTAAATCCATCTTGAAAGTGGGTGTATTGTGGGATGAATACCAAAAAGAAGTGGAGAATTATATGGAAAGTGAACTGATAGATTTAGGACTTTTGAATAGAGAAGAAGTACAGAAACAAAATCCAGAATTGCCCTTGTTGAAAAAATACTTTATGCACGGAACATCGCACCATTTGGGTTTGGATGTGCATGATGTGTGGAATAAATACCGCAAAGTGGAGGCTGGTATGGTTTTTACAATTGAACCAGGTATTTATATCAAAGAAGAAGGCATTGGAATTAGGTTAGAAAACAATGTCTTGATAACAGATACCGGTAGTATAGACCTCATGGAAAGTATCCCGATGGATGCAGATGAGATTGAAGCGTTGATGAATTAATTATGAAAATCCTCTATGACCATCAGGCATTTACGGGACAACGCTACGGCGGTGTGGCTCGGTATTTTCATGATTTGATGGAATCGCTTACTTTGCTTAAAGTAGAAATAGATTTGTCCATTGGTTTTTCTAATAATGAATATCTCAAAAGTAGTTCGGTGCGGAAACCTCTGACGTTTCAAAACATTTTCGGCTTTATGCCGACTAATATGTTGGTATCTCGGACCAACCGTTTGAATAGTATTTATCAATTACAAAGAGGTAAATTTGATGTTTTTCATCCCACATTTTATCATGATTATTTCTTGCAACCCCTTGGTAATAAGCCTTTTGTCTTAACATATCACGACTGTATCAAGGAAAGATTTAACCTCAATCATATTGATAATGCCAGCCATGAGCAGAAACAAAAGTTACTAAATAGAGCCTCAAAAATCATTGCTGTTTCTGAAAATACCAAGAAAGATTTATTAGAATTTTACGAAATAAAACCCGAAAAGATTGCTGTGGTTCATCATTCTACAAACTTTGTTCATCATCAGCAACCGCATAATTTTCATTTAAAAACGCCTGAAAAATACCTTCTTTATGTAGGAGCAAGAAATGACTATAAGAATTTTTTAGGTTTTTTGGCAGCTATAAAACCCGTTCTGAAAAAACACAAAGACGTTGTTTTGTTATGTGCGGGGGGAGGAAATTTCACGGAAGATGAGCAGAATGTAATCAACCAATTAGAGGTGCAAAATCAAGTAGTTCATCAAAACTTCCATAGTGACAATACCCTTTTTGGACTTTACCAAAAGGCTATTGCCTTTGTTTATCCTTCTATGTATGAAGGCTTTGGTATTCCGATTTTAGAGGCTTTCGCTTGCGGTTGCCCAGTGGTTTTGAGCGATAAATCAAGTTTTCCAGAAGTAGCAGGTGAAGCAGCATTGTATTTTAATCCTGAAAATCATGAAGATGTTTGTGAGCAAATTGAAAGAATAATCGTTGATTTAGAATTGCGTAAGTCATTGATAGAGAAAGGATTCGCTCGACAAAAAGAATTCTCAATTGATAAAAAAGCAGAAGAAACCTTGAAGGTTTATCGAAGTGTTTTGTAGAGTTGTAGAAATATTCTTGCTAATATCCCCATTAACTAATTCCCCAGTAACCAATCTCCAACTCCCAGCATGATTTCAGCTAAAAATATTTTACTCTTTGAACCTGATTCGAGTGGACATCACCCTGGTTATCTTTATCACCTGATTATCCACTTTTTGGAAAATGATTATTCTTTTAACTTAATAGTTTTGGTTGCCCCTGATTTTTTTGAAAAACATCCTCAAATCATTCAAAAAACGCTTTCTCCACGAGTAAAATGGCTTAAATTTTCTGATGTTGAATTTGAAAATTGGCAAGAAATTAAATCGAAAAGCGTAACAAAACGTTCTTTTTTTGAATGGGAATTACTTCGGAAATACATTGTTGAGACCAAATCAGTTTGTGCTTTTTTAATGTATATTGACTATCTGCAAATAGCTTTACTTACTCAAAAAGCACTTCCTTGTCCTGTATCAGGTATTTTGTTCCGCCCAACCTTAGTTAATTATCCGTCTCATACCTTGAAAGAGATGGTTAATTCTTGGCGTAAAAATTTGACGTTAAAATACTTTGTCAAAAATAAATCATTGGCTTCTCTTTTCAATCTTGACTCATTTGCTACAGATTATATTCAACAGAACTGGCAAACTGACAAAGTTAAATTCCTGCCTGACCCTGTGCAGGTATATCCGCCTTCAAAATCGGTTGATGAGTTAAAAACTGAGTTGAAAATTGAAAATAATAGAAAGGTATTTTTAATCTTTGGTTTCTTGGATTCACGCAAAGGGATTTCGGAAGTAATGGAAGCAATTTCTCATATTGATAGGAATGTATCTTCAAAAGGAACACTTTTAATTGTTGGACCTTGGGAAGAATCTGAACGAAATAAGTTTGATGCTAATATTGATAATATTCTGCAAAATTGTGATTTTCAGGTCATTATCAAAGATGAATTTATTCAGGATGAAGATATTCAGTCCTATTTTGAAGTGTCAGATTATATTTTAGCTTTATACGCAAAGCATATCGGTATGAGTGCCATCATGGTGCGAGCGGCGGCGGCACAGAAGCCATTTTTGACGCATAATTTTGGGTTGATGGGTAAGATTGTGATTGAAAATCAATTGGGAATGATAGTAGAAAATGACTTAACTCAGAAAATGGAAATGCTACTTTCTGAAAATATTACACTTGGAAATAAGCAGAAAATGAATGAATTCGCTGAGTTGAATAGTGCTGAAAATTATGCGAAGGTTATTTTGGATGGACTACAAACACAAGTCATCTAAATCAGCCTCATTTCCTAAAAAAACATTATAATCTACCGTTCCTTTTACGCCCTCGCACCAGCCTTTCTGATTGTGTTGCCAAAACCATAAACCCGCCCCGTAGCCTTTTAACGTTTCCTTTGAATAATCGGCAATCCAGAGGGGATAATCGTCAAAATTTCCTTTAATAAATTTCTTATAAAAATTAGGATTCGTGTAAATGATGGGTTTTACGCCATAATGCTTTTGTACGATATCCAACCATATCTCCAATTCTTCAACTATCTGACTGTCAGCTTTTAAAGAGTTTTGTTCAATGTCCAGAACGGGTGCGAAATCTCCTTTTTGTAGTTTTACGGAATTGATAAAATTTTTGGCTTGCCCTCTGGGTTCACGCCATGGAATGAAGAAATGATACGCTCCTCGACGGATGCCTAATTTACCCAATTGTTCCCAATTTCGTTGAAATTCACGGTCGGAGTGGTTCATGCCTTCGGTGGCTTTTAGGAAACAAAATTCTACCCGTAAATCCTCTTCTGAAAACTGCATTTTCTTCACTCTTTGCCATTCAATTTTACCATTATGATGCGATAAATCAATGCCATGAATTTTGTAACGAAGAGGCAAAGTAATACCCAATTTAGAGATTTTTTCCCAGCCATTTGGGTTTGGACGAAGTAGGAAATAAGCCGTAATAATTAATATAAAAGAGGCAAAAACAATCAGATAAAGCCTTATTTTTTTGGGGAGAATATAAAATTTGAGCAGTAATAATTTCAAGAAATTCATAAACAAAAAAAGGATTAGGAAAATGTTTGTGCAAATTTACAAACATTTTCCTAATCCCTAATCTCAAACCACCAAATCCTATTTATTAGGCTGTGGCGTTGTGCGTAAATATGGTTTTATGATGGTAAATCCCTTCGGGAATTTTGCCGCTGCATCCTCAGTTTTTACAGCAGGCGTAATAATTACATCTTCACCGTCTTTCCAATCAGCGGGAGTTGCTACTTGATAATTTGCGGTTAATTGCAATGAGTCAATCACACGCAAAAGCTCCTGAAAATTACGTCCTGTTGAGGCTGGATAAGTCAAAGTTAATTTTACTTTTTTATCTGGTCCAATAATAAATACCGAACGTACCGTTGCTTTTTCAGAAGCATTTGGGTGAATCATATCGTAAAGTGTTGCCACATTGCGGTCAGAGTCGGCAATGATGGGGAAATTCATTTTCACGCCATTTATTTCCTCAATATCTGGCACCCATTTATTATGAGAGTCCAAATCGTCCACTGAAACGGCAATTACTTTAACACCTTTTTTCTCAAATTCTCCTTTTAAAAGGGCTGTTTTTCCTAATTCGGTAGTACAAACGGGCGTGAAATCGGCAGGATGACTGAACAACATGCCCCATGAATCACCAAGCCATTCGTGAAAATTTATAGTTCCTTGTGTTGTTTCCGCCGTGAAATCGGGGGCAATATCTCCTAATCTTAATGACATAGCTTTATCAGTTTTGAATTGTTGAATTTTGAAATCGTCAAATTTTGAGGGCTTAATCTCATTACTCTACTAAGTTACAAGATTAAAGAAAAAATGGTTCAAAACTTTGTTTGGAAAATTAAATTATGGGCAATTTCCCTGATAAATGTTTACCTTTTACCAATTTTACACTGGTTTTTCAATCACAAAATTATGATTGGTATAAATGCAAATATCAGCCGCAATACTTAATCCTTCACGAACCATTTCTTCTGCCGATAGGTGAGGGGCGTGTTTTTTCAGAGCCAAAGCCGCCGAAAGGGCATAGTTGCTACCTGAACCAATGGCAGCAATACCATTTTCAGGTTCTAAAACATCGCCTGTTCCAGAGATAATCAGGGCTTCTTCGTTATTAGTTACCACCATCATTGCCTCTAATTTACGAAGATAACGGTCTGTACGCCAGTCTTTTGCGAGTTCAATGCTTGCCCGTTTCATGTTACCACCGTAAGCATTTAGTTTTTCCTCAAAACGTTCCAAAAGCGTAAAAGCGTCAGCAGTTGAACCTGCAAAACCCGTTACGATTTTTCCATCCAGCATTTTTCTAATTTTCTTAACATGATTTTTGGCAACAGTTGCCCCCATAGTGGCTTGACCGTCTGCTCCGATTGCTACTTCGCCATTATGTACGACCGCCAAGACGGTTGTTGATCTAATTTTCTCCATGAATGAATATATTTTTTTTGCAAAGATAGGGAATTTAGATGTAGATGAGTTTCGAAATTTTGCATAATTCCGCAATCCACATTCGTAACTCCGCAATCTTTTATATTCCTCCCAAATCCTGTGTAATTCTGGCAAAAGGGCTTTTTGGCTCTCTGAAAGGGGCTTTGGATAAGCGTGCCGCACAAGCCATCATGGTATATTGAGGATTCAAAATGTTCTCACGATGGTGCGGTGAATTCATCCAACCATTCACAATTGATCTTGCCAAAACAAGGTAAGTCATCATAAATAAAGGTTTTTTAGTAGTACAATCCACAAAAAAGTAATCACCGTTATTTTTAGGAGGTTGGAAACAGAATCGGGTATTTTTGCCCGTTTCAATAATATCATGTTGAGCAATATTTTCTCCCATCGCTCTGAATTCGTGAGTTTGGTTTTCAACCCGATTTTGTAAGTTCCGGTTTGCAGCACTATTTGAATTGACATGACTATAAAAGTCTTCTTCAATCATTGCCTCCGAATGTCCGATGGTAGCTTTATGCAGGGGTAAATTATAGGTAAAAACCCGAAGATTATATTTCAATCTTTGCTCATTGGTAGCGTGAAAAATGGCGGCATCTAATAAAGCAGTATTAGGATTTTTGGCATCAATGGGCTGATTTACAACAGGTTGATTCATGAATTCTGAACTGGATATTTCATAATATCCTTTCGACTGTGCCAGTAAATGATTAGAAAGTAGTAATAAAAACAAAAGGTATCTCATGCGTGATTTTTTCAAATACAACGAATGAAATACCTTTTTAGTTTGTATGAAACACTTCTCGAAAGTTCTTTTTACTTTCAAGAAGTTGTATTCTGAAAAGGGTATAGAATTTAGTAAATCTAAATTTCCTTCCCGAACATCGAAATCCGATTAACGAAAATCGCTTTTAGCAAATTGCTCTGCCAATTTATTCAATTCTTCATCAGATTCTTTGCCCGATGTGATTACCGTTCTGTATCTAAATGTTACTGATTGATTGGGAGCTAATTTATAATTCAATTCTTTTTTCTCTTTCGAAAATACTTTTTCTCCCAAAGGATTAGCGGCAAAAAGTCCGTAACCTCTTGCGTGCCAGAATGTTGGATAATTTACGTTTGAAGGATGGTCGATGATAGCCACTGAAATATCTTCATTTTTGATTTTGCCTGTTAGATTCACCCATTTGCCTCTTGTACTCCACACATTTTCGCCATTAATTCCTTCGCTACTGTGATAATTTCCTGTGATGCCAGTGTTGTCCAATTTATCAACTTTAGTTTCAATTCCGTTAGCATCCACAAAAACATCGGGTTTGTCAGAAGGATGTTCAAGTTCACGAGCGAGCCTGATGGCAAAGAAACCGTCTTTCACATCTTTAAACATAACTTCTTCATTCTGAGCAGTTAAAGTAGTGATTCTGTCAATAATTCTTTGATTGCCTTTGGCACGAAAAACGTAAGTTGTTTTTTCTTTCAATAATGTTTTCCCTTTTCCATCGGTATCAATCCAGTCGGCAGTAACGGCAAGATTTCCTTTGCCATTTCCACTTTTGCTCTCCACAATTCCTGTGTGTTTGATAGTGCCATATTTTGTACGGTCTTTAATGGCGGTTGAATTATTCCAGAAATCAAAACCATTGACGGATTCGTAGTTGAGCCACATTCCCACGTGATGCGGATGGTCGACACGTTCGCCAGCACGAGTAGCAAATGGATAACCACGGGTTACAGTAGTTCCCTGAGCGGTAATGATAGGAAATAAAACGGGTTTTTTTAGAATAGAATCGCTCGGAAAAAAGTAGGATGTGAAGGGTTTTCCATCAACAGTAACATCAACTTTATGAGCTTTGGCTTTGATAGTCAGTTGAATATGGTCTTTTTTGCTTTGGGCAATACCTTGAAAACCGATGATTAGAAATGATAATAAGAGGATTGAGTTTTTTTTCATTTGTTTGTATGTTTTACTTTCTTTTAAAAGTAAAATCATGCTCTAACATACTCGAATTTAACTAATTTTCGTCTTTCTCAAAACCAAAATCAACCAATAGATAACTCCCACAAAAACCACCCATTCTAAGGCATATTCAATCGCAAATTTTGCCCCCAATAGGTTATCAAAACGAAGAAAAGGTTTGCCAATTCTAAACCAAAATGAAGGCTGAATGGCGGCAAAAGATTGGAAAATAAAGGTAAGGATTAAGAAGGTTTTGTTCTTAAAAAAATCAAAGCCAAAGATTAAAGGCATGGCGAATATAAATACATAATTGGCATAAGAACCAATCTGAACTACCATCATCATTAGAAAAATTATCGTCCAGATTTTTGGAATAAACGCTTGAATATCAAGTTGTTTGTTTTTGAGTGTTTGCCAAACGGCAACGCCCAAAATGACAAATAATCCAATCCAATTGAGCAGTTTTATATCTTTGGTGATGCCCAAATCCCAAATTAATGGATTAATTACCGACCACATATTTACTGCCATCGGTTCTTGGGCTAAACGAATGGGCATTAAAAAACTCGTTCCTCCATAAGCGTATAAAAACACTAAAACGGGTAAACCCACGGCAAGATTTCCTAACACAAACTTTACTTTATTCGTCAGTTTTAAAAATAATAAAGGAAGCAATAAAACGAAGAATGCTTTGGTCGATAATAAGCCTAAACCCGTAATAATTCCCAAGACAAAATCAGACTTTTTATGTTGCCACGCATACACTACGGCGCAGGCAAATCCCCACATCCAAATATCTTCTTGTCCGCCCAATACACAAAACATATAAGGAGCAGGCAACAGCAAATAAATCAAGGATTTGAATAGGGTAGAAGGCTGATTTTCAGAAGGATAAGTTTTCGTGGTAAGCCATAAAACTGATAATTCAATCAAAATCATTAATAAAGTAACGGCTCTGGCAGTATCCCAAAAATATAGGGGAAGAGCTGTAATATAGGCAAAAAATGGAGAATAAAGTGATTCAAAATCACGATAAACTATTTTGAATTTAGCCGCTTCTTGGGCTGATTTCCAAAATATTTGTACATCCGACTGAGCATCATATCCGTAATAAATATAAACTACTAAAAAAGGTAAGATTCTGCCTAAAAAAGCCAATATGGCAAAGGATTTTACGGTACCTAATTGGGCGAATTTACTTTCAATTTTATCCTTAAAACGAAAGGCTAAAAACGCTAATAAACACAGCACAATTGAGATATAGGCTTTATTAAAAACTACTTCGTATTCTTCGTAAGTTGTCATATAAAATTTTTGAGTGAGATTTGACAAATTTTGAATTTGTCGAATCTTTTAAATCTTTACAAATTTGTGTTATTAAGAAGCATCCTTACCACTTTTTACTTTCGTAAATCTATCTTTAATCTTCAAGAATGGTTTCTCAAAATATTGATAAGATAACGAAGATATTACGATTGTTAAGGTAAATGCTATGGGATAACTTACCCAATTACTCTGTTGGAAATTCATGGATATTTTCACGCCAATCACCACCGCAATGGTGTGATACATATACATTCCGTAGGAAATCTTGCCGAGATAATCAAAAACTGGATTTTCGAGACTCAAAATAGAATTTGGATTCTTGGCTAAATTCATCAAAATCAGAGTGAAAATGAGTGCATAAAATTCTTGATTTATGCCTTTTATGTATATCCCAAAAAAGAGTAATGAAATCAAAGAAATATAGAGAATCCATTGGGTAGCCTTGTTGAAAAGAATGTTAATACCCTTAGATTCAAGATGAAAATACGTGAAATATGCACCCATTGCCCCCAAAATCATACACGTGATGCGGAGAGATTTTATAAACTCATTCAAGTATTTCCACCAGCCAATTTCTGGCATATAAAGTACCGTCAGCGAACGGAGGAAGTAGAAAAAGAAGAAAAATATCACCATCACCATTAGTAAGCGTGTCGTTTTGGTTTGACGAATCACCCAAGGCCAAAAGTAATAAAATTGTTCCTCCACACCAATAGACCAATTTTGGGAGAGATAGGGTATATGCTTGAAAACGCCCGTTACGATATTAGGAAGGATTAAAACGTAAAGAATTATTTTTTCGGTAAAATTTTCTCGGATAAAAATTGTTTCGTCTGGAATGTTTAAAAAATGGATTTCAGGCAACACAAAAAGCCCTAAAATGACGGTTAGAAAATAGAGAGGCCAAATCCTGAGAACACGTCTCATATAAAAACTGGCAATGTCAATCGTTTTCGTTCTTTCTTTTTCTACAAATAATAAAGAGGTAATCAAAAATCCACTCAATACAAAGAACAAAAAAACACTTAAAGGACCAATCATACGGATAAATCGGGTACTAAATTGATGATTGATGAACCCAAATTTCTCCTTAAACTGTTCTACATGATGAACAATTACCCAAAAAGCCGCAATGAAACGAATACCGTTGAGATTCGGAAAAAAAAGTGTGTTAGCGTGTTCTTTGTTTAAGGAAGACATGAAGGGATTTTTATAAAGAATGACAAAATTAAGTTCTTTAAGGACTTTTTACAAGAAGTTTTTTTGGGGATAATCAACTGTCTGAATTTGGATTCATCCGATTACAGGATTTGAGGATTTTGAAAATACCACAATCAGCTCATATATTAGTCGGAAGAATACTTAATCCAAACATCCATTAATCTGACTAATCCTAATTCAGACAACTAAACCATCATCATTTTCCGAAGACAATTTTATATTTTTTCAAGATAGCTTTTGAAAGCAATCGTTTAGCCTTATTTTTGGGTTCAGAAACAGATAAACGACTCGAAAGGGCAATTTATCTTTGCTCAACGATTTAATTCCTATATACAGAAAAATGGCAGAAATTATAACAATGCCCAAAATGAGTGACACCATGACAGAAGGTGTTGTGGCAGAATGGCTCAAAAAAGTTGGTGATGTCTTGAAACCAGGTGATGGCCTTTTGGCTGAAATTGAAACCGATAAAGCGACAATGGAGCTTGATTTGGACGAAAGAATGGATTTGAGCGATTTTAAAGACTGTCGTCTTTTATATATTGGCTTAGAAAAAGGTAAAGCTGTTCCTGTGGATAGCATCATTGCCATCATCGGCGAAAACGGTGAGGCTTATGAACATCTTTTATCAGGTGGAACTGCGGCTGCCGAAGTTGCTCCTGTTGTTGCGGAAGCTCCTGTAACTGTTGTAGCTCCAGTTGCAAGCACGCCAGCAGTTAATACTTCATCGATTAAGGCTGAAATCATCGGTATGCCTAAAATGAGTGATACGATGGAAGAAGGAACGTTGGTAACTTGGTTGAAAAAAGTTGGCGATGTTTTGAAACCTGGCGATACGCTTTTGGCAGAGGTTGAAACCGATAAAGCAACGATGGAATTTGAATTGGATAACTTCTTGGATGTTACCAAATATAATCCTTGTACGCTTTTATACATAGGAATTGAAGCAGGTAAAACTGTTCCAGTTGATGCCGTAATTGCTATCATCGGTGAGCCTGGAGCTGATTTTCAAGCCTTATTAAATGCGGGAAAACCATCTGCAGCATCAGCTCCTGTGGCGACACCAACACCAATACCAACACCCGCACCCGCCGTTCCTGCAACACCTGCACCCGTGGCAGCTCCTGCAACTGTAGCTGAATCTGTGGTTGTTAGTGATAATGATGGACGTGTAAAGGCATCTCCGTTAGCCAAAGCATTAGCCAAAGACAAAGGCATTAATATTGCCCAAGTGAAAGGTACGGGTGAAAACGGAAGAATTGTAAAAGTAGATGTTGATAATTTTGTACCTGCTGCGAAAGTGGCAGAAGCACCCGCAAAAGTGGCTTCAAGTGCTGTTGTTGCGGTTAGCGGTGTAGAAAGTTTTGAGGAGATTCCATTGAACCAAATGCGTAAGGCAATTGCCCGAAGTTTGGCTGAGTCGCAGTCTTCTGCAGTTGATTTCCAATTGACCATGGAAATTTGTATGGACAAAGCCATGCAAGCCAGAGAAGTGATGAATAGTGCTTCACCAGTGAAGATTTCGTTCAACGATATGATTTTGAAAGCCTGCGGTGTAGCCTTGAAAAAACATCCAAACGTGAATTCTTCATGGAAAGAAGATCATATCAGACGCAACAATCATGTACATATCGGTATGGCGGTTGCTATTCCTGATGGCTTGGTTGTTCCTGTGATTCGTTTTGCTGATACCTTGCCATTATCTGTATTGGCAGCAACTACCAAAGATTTGGGTGGAAAAGCCAAAAATGGCAAACTTCAACCGAAAGATTGGGAGGGTAATACTTTTACCGTCAGTAATTTAGGAATGTTTGGTATTGAATCATTTACGTCAATTATCAATAATCCTAAAAATGAATCTTGTATTTTGTCTGTTGGTGGAATTAAGGAAATCGTAGCGGTTAAAAATGGTCAATTTTATGCAACTAATGTGATGAAATTAACTATGACTTGCGACCATAGAGTAGTTGATGGTGCAACGGGTGCGGCTTTCTTGGTAACTCTGAAAGAATTGCTTGAAGAACCTTATAAATTGTTGGTATAGATTTCAAGAAAACTATATAAGGGTGAGGATTTTGTCTCTCACCCTTTTTGTTTGACGTTAATTTTCAATGTACAATCTTCAAGTAAAAAATGGGCTCAGATTTTTTCATTTGAAAATTGAGCATTGAAAATTCATTTTAACATATTAAGTATGACCATACCCCAACTCCGAACTGTCAATGTAACTCGCTACGTTACGCCTTTGCGTGAGGGTGGGTCATTGCCTGCCATCGTGGAGGCGGATGATGATTTTTTGTATGTTCTCAAATTTCGTGGTGCGGGTCAAGGACTAAAAGCCCTTATTGCCGAGTTACTTGGCGGAGAAATTGCCAGAGTTTTAGGTATCAAAATGCCCGAAATGGTGTTTGCTAATCTGAATGATTCTTTCAGCAAAACTGAACCAGACGAAGAAATACAAGATTTGCTACGAACCAGCACGGGTTTGAATTTGGCAGTACATTACCTGTCGGGGGCAATCACTTTCGACCCTATTGTAACCACAGTAGAACCCAAACTTGCTTCTCAGATTGTATGGTTAGATGCTCTTTTGACGAATGTTGATAGAACAGCCCGAAATACAAATATGCTGATTTGGCACAAAGAATTATGGTTGATTGACCACGGAGCATCTTTGTACTTTCATCATAATTGGGATAATTGGGAAGAGCAATCCAAACGTCCTTTTGTGTCAATTAAAGACCATGTTTTGTTATCGCAAGCCACTGATTTAGAAGTAGTTGATGCTGAATTTAAGAAAATATTGGATACAGCTCAAATCAAGGCTATCGTTGATCTAATCCCTGATGATTGGTTGCAAAGCCGAGAATTGACCCAAGCGGAAGAAAGAAATGTTTACGTTAAATTTTTAGAAAATAGAATCGCCATCAGCGAATTATTGGTAAAAGAAGCAAACCATGCAAGACAAACAAATATATGAATATGCCGTGATTAGGGTAGTTCCGAAAGTTGAACGGGAGGAGTTTCTGAACGTTGGTATTATTCTATATTGTTCAAAACAAGGGTTTTTGCAGGCAAAATATCAATTAGAAAAAGAGCGACTCGAAGTTTTTTCAAAAACTACCGAATATGAAGAATTAGAGAAATACCTCCAAACGTGGGAACGAATTTGTGCAGGAGGAAAAAACGCTGGACCAATCGGAATGTTGCCCATTGCTTCAAGGTTTCGGTGGCTAACCGCCACCCGAAGTACCATTGTTCAAACATCAAAAGTGCATCCAGGTTTTTGTTCGGATGCCCAAGAGACTTTGAATCATCTTTATTCAACTTTGGTTTTATAAAAATAGTTGTTAATTAAGGATTGTGACTTATGATAAAATCTAAAATTCTCGCAATCCAAAATCGTAAATCGTAAATAAATAAAATATGGGTTCATTCAATTCTGGTAGAGCTTCTGAGCTTTTAGCCAACGAAATTAAAAGAGGACAGGCGTTTTTAGCCGAGAATGCAAAAAGAGAAGGCGTTTTTGAAACACCAAGTGGTTTGCAATATGAAGTGATGGTACAGGGTGATGGCGAAAAACCAAGTGGACCACGTGCCAAAGTCTTGACGCATTATCACGGAACAACCATCGACGGAATCGTTTTTGATAGTTCAGTTTTACGTAACGACCCAATCAGTTTTGGCTTAAACCAAGTAATTACGGGTTGGACAGAAGGCTTGCAATTGATGCCAACGGGTAGCAAATATAAGTTTTTTATCCCACATCATCTTGCGTATGGCGAACAAGGAGCAGGCAGAGACATTATGGGTGGAGCAACCTTGATTTTTGAAGTAGAGTTGTTGAAAACTAATTAATTTTAGGCTAAGTCATACAATGATTTGAATGCTGGGAAATAGTAAAAAAGTCCTCAATTTGCAAAATTGAGGACTTTTTTATGCTAAATTATTTTCAAATCTTTTGCTCTCCTCCGAGAAACTTGGGCGGTTAAATTACTATCCATTTCAATGGTATGACCTAATCTATCATAGTTCAGAATGTACTTAGGATTTATTAAAAAAGCCCTGTGTACTCTCAGAAAGCCAAATTCAATCAATTTGTCTTCAAAGTATTTTAAGGTATGAGCCACCATGATTTCCTTGCCATTTTTCAGGCAAAAAATGGTGTAATTTAACTCACCTCGCAGCATTATTACTTCTTGTAGGCAGATAGATTTATGGGACGCATCGTCGCCCTGCTTGCCGCCGGTCCAATAGCTGCGCTTGTTTTTTGACGCCGGGTTGATGACACCCGCGATGTGGCCGCTGGCGCCAAGCACAAACTGCGACTTGCCGCCGATCAGCTGGGTCGACTGGTAGGCCGAGCGCCAGGGCACGATGTG
>JANPGQ010000755.1:0-1574 GCA_031423975.1 Cytophagales bacterium
AGGTGCTTTTGCATACCGCCAGATTCAAACTGAAAAGTAGCGTTAGTTTCCCCACGTTGGTACAATTCATAAGTCTTTTTATCGTCCAACGGTAGCGTATCCAAATCAATCGTAATCCCATGATTTTGCTTGATTAATCGAATGGCTTCTTTTAAAATAGACAGCGTTTTCAAGCCCAAAAAGTCCATTTTAATTACGCCCGCATCTTCAATAATATTACCACCAAATTGCGTAATTAAAAGGTTTACCTCTTTGGAAGTATAAACTGGCAAAATTTCCGACAAATCCTTTGGAGCAATTATAATTCCCGCCGCATGAATACCCGTGCCACGCACCGAACCCTCCAAAATAAGAGCTTCTTCCAAAACCTTTGAACGTAAAGAACCCTCACGACGAATATCTCTAAGTTTTTTAATATTGTCTAAATCTTCGGTCTGAAAACCCTCTTTTTCTGCTAATGAATTTGCTCCCGTCATCGGTGCATTCATTACTCTGTTTAAGTTCGTTCCAGGTTTATCAGGCACTAATTTGGCTAATTCGTTGGATTCATTCAAGGGTAAATCCATCACACGAGAAACGTCTTTTATTGACATTTTTGCCGCCATCGTGCCATACGTTACAATATGGGCAACTTGTTGTTTTCCGTATTTCTCCACCACATAATCAATCACTTTTTGGCGACCTTCATCGTCAAAATCCGTATCAATATCGGGCATTGATTTACGGTCTGGATTCAACAAAAGCTCGAACAGAAGAATCTATTTGATAGGGTCAATATTGGTAATTCCGATACAATACGCCACCACCGAACCAGCTGCCGAACCACGCCCTGGTCCCACAAAAACGCCCAAATCTCGACCAGCTTGTATAAAATCGCCCACGATGAGAAAGTAACCTGCAAAACCCATCGTTTTGATTACATGAAGTTCAAAATCAATGCGTTCTTTTACCTCAACAGAATCCCAAGCATCTCCATATCGCTTTCTGGCACCTTCACGTGTGATGTCTTCGAGGTAATCATCTTGGGTGGCAAATTTAGTTGGAATTACGAAATTGGGCAACATGATATCTTGTTTCAATTTCAAGGTATCAATCTTACCAACAATCTCATTAGTGTTGTCAATTGCCTCTGGAATATGATTCCAGAGTTTAGTCATTTCAGCGGTATTTTTGAAATAAAATTGGTCGTTATAAAAGGCAAAACGTTTTCCTTTTGTGGACGTTCCCGCATCATCATCAATGTCTTTATAAGTAGGAGTTGCTTGTTTTTCACCTGTGTTGATACACAGCAAAATATCGTGAGCATTTGAATCCTTTTGGTCAAGATAATGAGAATCGTTCGAGGCAATTACTTTGACATTATATTTTTTGGCAAAACGCAATAAAACCTCATTACATTTCAACTGGTCGGGAATTTCATGGTTTTGAACTTCCACGTAATAATCCTCTCCAAATAAATCTAACCACCATTTGAATTCCTTTTCGGCTTCCTCTTCGCCATTTCTCAAAATTGCTTGCGGAACAGACGCCCCAAGACAACAAGTAGTAGCAATTAGCCCTTTGTGATATTGCAA
>JANPGQ010000756.1:0-2469 GCA_031423975.1 Cytophagales bacterium
CTATCAGATTAAAAACTAATGATTAAATTATGAAACTTACTTTGATATTTTTTTTACCACATAGTTATGTTAGAAATGATAGATTTTACTATAAAAAAAACCTATCCTTACTATCTTATCTATGTGGTTACAAAATTACGAAACGAATATACGAATTTGAAGGTAAACCGTTGGTAAAATATTGATTAAATGGCAACGGTTTTTTACGAATCTCTTATTTACCTTATAAGTGATTGCTTTACAATTCTTGAAATAATTTGATGAAGTGTTAGTGGATACAAGTTGTTTACTATTTGAGCAAACAAATTGTTTTGATTTGTGGATTAATATTTTCAAATTTAACCACGAATTTTATTAATTACTATTTTTTTCAACAAACAAAAACAATGACAAAAGATTTCACAGGAAAAGTTGCCATGATAACAGGGGCAGCATCAGGTTTGGGCAGAGCTACGGCTCTTTTATTTGCCGAGCGTGGAGCAAAAGTAGTGGTTTCGGATATGGCAGTGGAAGGCGGACACGAAACCGTAAAAATGATTCAAGATATGGGTGGTGATGCCACTTTTATTGCTTGTAACGTTGCCAAAGAAGAGGAAGTTAATAATTTGGTAACCAAGACCGTAGGAGTTTACGGAAGACTTGACTGTGGTATTAATAATGCAGGAATTGGTGGACTTTGGACTTCTATTCATAAATACCCAACTGATAATTTTGAGCAAGTGATGGCGGTCAATTCTACGGGGGTATTCCTGTGTATGCGGGCGGAGTTGCAGGTGATGATGAAACAAGGTTCGGGGGCGATTGTGAACGTGGCTTCGGTGGCGGGTTTATCGGGTTTCCCGAATAATGTAGCCTATTCTGCCAGCAAGCACGCCGTAGTAGGTATGACTAAATCTGCGGGTTTGGAATATGCCAAAAAGGGCATTAGAGTAAATGCTGTTTGTCCAGTCTTCACCATTACGCCTATGGTAACGGGAATGTTTGACGTAGTAGGTGATGAAATGAAAGACAAAATGGAATCAGCAATCCCGATGAAACGCTTTGGGCAACCCAATGAAGTGGCAGAAGCCATCGTGTGGTTATGTTCAGATGCGGCTTCGTTTATTACAGCTCACGCTTTGCCGATTGATGGTGGGATGATGGCGGGTTGAAGTATTGTGATGTTTGCAACCTTTATCTCTTAGTATATCGGATTAAAAGGTTGTAAAAATTTCAAGACTCTCTCTAAATGAACCATTTTAAGGCGAAAGCCATTAACTTTGTTACATTATAAAAATAATTTATAGAAATAATGACTAAGGCTTTCGATTTAGACAATTGCGACCAAGCTCTCAATTCAAACTTACCAATTCCCCCTGACCATGAGTTTTATACAGAATTCGGTTTGGTACGTGGTGATTTTAAAGAGCGTGTGATATATCGTACCTTAAATGTAAACACAAGCGGAGACGAACCAACTTTTGATTTTAGGAAAAATCTAACCAATAAAACTTTATTATTTTTAGGTGGTATGCGAGGGTCTGGCAAAACCTCTCAATTGGCAAAGTATGCGTCGTACCTTAATAATCCAAAGTGCTTCTATTGTGTTACTTGTAACATAGATGATGAGTTGGATATGAATGATGTTGAGTACATGGATATATTAATTTTTCAAGCTGAAAAATTAGCTAAAAGATTGCAAGAAGAGTCTATCGAATTAGGAGAAGATGCAGTCAAAGCCCTCAATATTTGGTTTACAGACAGAGTAAAAGAAATAAATACAAAATTTACCGCAAGTGGGAATATTGAAGTTGGCGTTGAAGCGGGTTTCGGTATTCCTTCATTGTTCAAATTGTTTAGTAGCGTAAAAACAAGTATTGGAAGGGGTAAGGAACAAGCTGAGATTGTAAGAAGCACTTTTAGAAATCGTTTTCCAGATTTTGCTACCCGTTTCAATAATTTTGTAGATGAAGCTAATAGGGTAATTAGAGACCGCCATTTAGGACAAGAAATTCTCTTTATTGTGGATGGATTGGAGAAAGCTATGACTGCCGATATTCGTAAAAAATTAGTAATTGATGAGTCAAATAGAATTCGTTTGATTAAGGCAAACACCATTTTTACATTGCCAATTGAGTTGATGAAAGAGCGACAAAAACTAAAAAATTTCAGCGAAGTATATTCTTTTCCTTTCATAAAAATAAAAGACCGTCAAGGACAAATTCAAATTGATGCCTATAATGCTCTCGAAGAGTTTATTACCAAACGAATAGATAGAGATTTATTTGAAAGTGAAGATGTTATTAAAAAAGCGATTGAATATAGCGGAGGTTCACCACGACAATTGTTGCAAATTCTTGAAAAAGCCTGTTATTTTACCGACCCGCAATTAAATAAAATAACTACCAACGACTTAGAAGAAGCCCTGAATCTGATGGGAAAAGATTTGGGAGCTTATCTGACGAAAGAAAAAATAGAACTTTTAAAGTC
>JANPGQ010000757.1:0-6909 GCA_031423975.1 Cytophagales bacterium
TAATTTAGAAAAAATCATTTTTTCTGAGCTTACTTTACTCAATAGAAAGTGTTTTTTTGCTTAAAAATACTCTTAATATTTGAAAACCGTAGTGTTTTGAAAACCTTGTACGTTAATATTCATTTTTTGATTAACTTTGAAAAAACAAATAATATTATGGAACTGATAAGAGAAATAATTTATCCAACAGAAAATAATTATACGCTTCGTTTGCCCGATGAAATGATTTGGAAAGAGATTGAAGTGATTGCGTTTGAAATTGACAAAACGCCGAAAGAAGCAGTGTCTGACAAAATGGAACGACTTTCAAAATCCCTTGACAGTCTAAGAATTGATTTGTCTAACTTTAAATTTAATAGAGACGAAGCCAACGATTATGAATGATAAAATAGCTGTAGATACAAACGTCTTAATCTATCTTCACGATGATTCGATTATACTCAAAAAACGTATTGCTTTGGAAATAATGGCAAAAAACCTGCCATTACCGCCCAAGTTATTTCAGAGTATTTGAATGTTTTAAAAAGATTGACAAAAGAACCAAAATTAAAGTTGATTGAACACTGTTTACTTACTGTCGAAGGATGTGAAATCGTTTCAATGAGTTACAATCTAATAGAAAAAGCCAAAGATTTAATTATCCGATACGATTTTCAACTATTTGATTCCCTGATAGTTGCATCAGCATTACAGTCTAATTGTAGCATTCTCTATTCCGAAGATTTACATCACAATCTTTTAGTCGATAATCGTTTAAGAATCATAAATCCATTCATTTAGAAATTATATTTTAAAACCCAAAAAAGCCCTGCAATCTCAAAAATTGCAGGGCTTTTTTGTACGCTTTAATCTATTCTCTAAATATTAATTATCTCGGACGACCTCCCGCAGGAGCTGCTGCTGGGGCTGCTTGCTGACCTCCGCCACCATCGCCACCGTCTTTCATGTCGTCATTATTAACCGATTTTTTCTTCTTCTTAGCATCCACAAATGTCATTTTTCCAATTCGGTAACTGAATGTTACTTTGAAGTTCATGTTACGCAAAGTATTCACGCTGGTCTGGCTGATTGTAGGCGAATCTACGTTACTTTTAATGGTAAATCCATTAGGCGTAAAGAAGTTCTCTGCTCCAAAACCAATACTTCCTTTTTTGTTCAAGAAATCTTTTTTCAAACCTAAACTATAAATTCCCATTCCGCCTTGATTTCCTTGCAACTGCACTTGATTTCCTCTATAAAAAGCAAAGGTTTGAATTCCCCAGCCTTTAGTCAGATTATAGCTACCAAATAATCTAAATGATGCTACCCAACCTTCGTTCGAAGCTTTTAAGATAGGGTCTGGGTTATTATTATTTAACACAGCGTAGTATAAATCAGTACCTCCACCCAACTGTAACTTGTTCGATATGTTGACATTACCAAATATATTCATACCATAAGCATCTTCATTTCCGATGTTTTCATACGTTGTCAAAATGATTGGATTTCCAGCCGCATTAGTTGTTGGGTTACGCACACTTTGAATTGAACCTGTGGTATTACGCATAAATAATGCCGTTGTCAAGAATGTATTCTTGAAAAAAGTATTCAGCGTAAATTCGTAGTTATTGGTGTATTCAGGATTCAAAAATGGATTTCCTTGTGTTACGTTGGTTGGGTTTGAAGCATTGGTATTTGGGTTCAAAAACTGCAACGACGGTCTTTGAATACGACGATTATATGCAATTTTTAAAGTAGTACCACCCTTCAAACTTTTTGATAAATTGATACTTGGTACAAATACTCCGTAAGATGGAATACTAATGCCTGTTGTAGAATTTTCTTTTGTTTGAGTAGCATCAATGGTAGTATATTCATAACGTCCGCCTACTTTCAAGCTATATTTTTTCTTGGTTGTAAGCGTATAAGAAAAATAAGATGCAGCAATATTTTGATTGTAGTCTAATGAACCATTATTTCCTACTTGGGTAAAAGTAGAATTTACTTTTCTAAAAATACCTTTTCCTCCAAATTCTATTAGTTGTGTTTTGCCAATAGGAGTCTGATAATCAGCCTGTAATGTCGATTCTTGATTATAACTTGGGTTGATATTGGTAATGGTAGGCAAACCCACAATTACGTTTGTAAATTCATTACTACGATTATTTCTACTGAATTGTCCCGACAAACTAAGTTCTTGTTGTGGCTTCTTGAAGGTTTTGGTATAATCAATATTGGCATCAACGTTATTTGAATTATCAAGCGATTGTACATCACGAGTAGATGAGGTAAAAGGTTTTTGTGTAATATCCACTCCTTTAAAAATCTGCGTCAGAAGTCCATCTTGATAACTGGTTTGGTTTCTGGCTCCCAATTTCACCATTGCCGAAATTGAACTGGTTTTAGAAATGTCCCAATCCCAACCTAATTGATAATTGCCAAAAAGTCCGTTATTGCGGGTTTCCGCTCCTTGAACGTTTGTAGTTTTGCTACCATCAGTTGCGGTAGTGATTTGAGTATTGTCAAAACGTCCGTTGATATTATAATTGGCTCTGGCGAAACCACCCAACGAGAAGCCCATGTTGCCTCTTCTAAAATTTCCGTTCAATCCTAAATTACCTCCACGAATACCTATGCTACTATCAAAATTGAGGGTTAGCCCTTGTAAAGTATTCTTTTTGGTGATGATATTGATAATTCCAGAAGAACCTTCGGCATCGTATTTTGCGGAGGGTGAAGTAATTACCTCTACCGACTTAATCATGTCAGCAGGAATTTGTTTCAACGCATCCGCCACGTTACTCGCCATGATAGTAGAAGGTTTATTATTAATCAAAACCTTCACACTCGAACTTCCTCTCAACGATACATTTCCGTCTAAATCAACCGAAAGTGAAGGAACTTTTCTCAATACATCTGCTCCGTCTCCACCTTTATTAGTAACATCTTTCTCGGCATTATAAACCATTCTGTCCACCTTATCTTCTATTAAAGCACGTTGTCCTTCCACTACTACTTCGTTCAACAGTTGAGTGCTTTGAGCCAATTTTATTACGCCCAAATCAATCTCATCATTTTTATTGACAATCTTGACCTCCACTTTGTTTGTTTTGTAACCCATGAATGAAATCGACAGGATATATTCGCCAGTTGGTAATTTCGAGAGGCTAAATTTTCCTTTATCATCACATATTGCTCCGTCCACAATCTTCTTAGTTTCTGAAGAAGTAAGGGCAACGCTGGCAAATTCAACGGCTTTTGTACCTGCCGAATCAATAACGTATCCAGTTATTTTTGCAGAGCCTTTGGGTCCAGTTTGTCCCATACCTGGCATTTGAGTTTGCTCGCTTCTACGGCTTCCACTACCGCCACCAAAGCCACCTCCTCCCATTGGGAATTGTGCCATTGTATCGAAAATCACGAGGCTAAATATTGCGAATAATAGTATTATTTTTTTCATTATTGTATTCTTGTGTAATTGTAATATTGAGAATTTAGAATCTATAACCCAAACGTGGGAGTGTTATTTATGATATTGATGGCACAAAGTAAAATCTAAAATTTATACTAATTCTGATTATTAGACCAACGGGCGATAGCACTCGACAATTGGGCTAATTTAACTACCTTCCCGACCTATCGAACATTAAGGCTGAACCGTCGGTCAAAATAAGGAAATTGCAGAAAATCAGGGTAAATTGGGCTAAAATGAGGTAACAAATTATACGCTAATTGAAAATTTCAAATCCTCATCTTTTTCATTTTTATATGTTTGTATAACTGAAATATTTTGAGTTTATAACCCAAATGTCAGGTTTATTGTTTGCTATAAAAATAAAAAAAGTACAAATGGATAGTTTTTGGTATGGGCGGAAAAACTGCCTAATTATACCATTAGATACATTTATAACACAAATATTGCATGGATTAGCCTTAGTTTTACACAATTTTCGACCAATACATAAAGTGTGCCGATGAGAGGGGAATATTTTAGGAGAAAAATACGTGGGAAAGGATAAGAGGAACGAAGGAGCAGAGGAACAAAGTGGCAAAGGAATATAGTGGCAAAGTATTAAAAAGGTTCCTCCTTAGTTCCTCTGCTCCTTTGTTCTTCCGCCACTTTGCCACTTAAAAAAACAATTCCTTTACGCTATCACTAAATGTTCCGCCAGACATCAACTTGGTTTGGGCTTTATCCTTCATCGTGATTTGGAATTTTCCGTTAAAATGTTTTTCTATTTCTTTTATTTTCTGTTTATGAATAATATTGGCTCGGTTAATTTGAAGAAATTGCTCGGTAGGGAGTTTCTCGGAAAGGACTGAAATGGTATAGTTGGTCAGGTATTTTGTGCCTTCTATCGTTACTAAAAAAACGTATTTATCTTCCGCTTCAAAATGACTAATTTCTTGTAAATCAATCAGTAAAATTTTATTGCCAGTTTTTACGGAGATAGAACTAATAGCCTTTTTGGGACGCATGGCTTCAATCATTTTCAAGATATTTTCATCAAAAGGATGATTCGGTTTCTCAGTTTGCCCCCCTCCTATTGAGTTCTGTAAGCCTTTCAATTTCTGAACGGTTTTATCCAATCTTTCTATCTCGATAGGTTTCAAGAGATAGTCAATCGAATTTTCTTCAAAAGCCTTGATGGCGTACTCATCGTAGGCAGTAGCAAACACCACCAAAGGCACGTGTGTAAGGCGAGCGAGCATCTCAAAACCCGTCATAACGGGCATTTCGATGTCCAAGAAAATAAGGTCGGGACGAAGGGTTTCCACCATCGAAAGTCCTTCTGCACCGTTATTTGCCCTTCCGATAATCTCGAAAGTATCTTCGTACTTAGTTAGCAAACGCTCTAATCTACTGATGGCTAACTTCTCATCATCTATAAGTAATGTTTTGAACATGGGTGATAGTGCAGTTTTTAACCGTTATTTTTGCTTTATATTTTTGAAATACAAATGGTAATAAATCCGTGGCACGGCTTAAAATAATTACATAATCAAAAATTTATTAGTTTAGCCGTGCCACGGATAATTTCCCCTGCTTATTGAAAAACAAATGATAGAAATATATTCTGAAAGACTAAAATTAATACCCCTTGATAACTATCTCCTCGACATTTGGAACAGAGAAGGCAGAAATACACTAACCCAAAAATTAGGGCTAAACCCTACTGAATGGCAAATGTCTGATTTCGACCGTGATGAAACCGAAGATGCTTTGCAAAATTTTTGGCTTCCGATGACGGCACAATATGCAGATAATTTCTTTTGGTACACCAATTGGGAAATCGTTCTGGAATCCGAAAATATTTCCGTTGGCGGCATCGGTTTTGCGGGTTTTCCAGACCAAGAGGGCGTTACGATGGTTGGCTATTTTATTGACGGAAATCATCGTGAAAAAGGTTACGCCACCGAAGCTCTCAATTGTTTGATTGATTGGGCAAAATTAGAACCTTCACTCAAAACCATCATTGCCGATACGCCATTTTTTAATTTTCCTTCTCAAAATGTCCTTAAAAAAGTAGGATTTAAAGAATTTGGTATTGGGGTAACGGAACATATTGGGCAAAAAATTCAATTGAAAAACTGGAAATTAGGGATTAGGTAATTGTCTGAATTTGGATTCGCTGGATTAATGGATTAATGGATTATTTGGATTAAAAAATCCATTAATCCATTAATCTGACGAATCTAAATTCAGACAATTACTCTTCCAATTACCTAATTCCCAAACTCAAAATTACTGCCTTTTCTGGTTCATTCACAATGCTCATACCGGCTTTTTCTCCCGATAAAAGCCTTAGTTTATCTTGGATAGATTTTAGTCCGTAGCCCGAAAAAATATCGTCTGGAAAAGGCACACCATTATCTTGAATTTTGATAATTAAATTATTATTTTCTTCGGAAATACAAATCTTCACGACTCCATTTCCTGCCATTTTTGAAATACCATGTTTGATAGCATTTTCCACAATAGGCTGAATCAAAAATCTTGGAATTTGACAATTTCCTAATTTTTCATCTTGGAAAATAACCTGATAATTCAACCGTTCATCAAAACGAACTTTTTCAACTTCCAGATAGGTTTTCACAATTTCCAATTCGTTGTTCAAAGTATCGTAATGCTCATTATTTCGCCCAGTAGAATACCGATAAAACTTGGATAAATTCATTACCATGTGTTCGGCTTTATCAGGGTTTTCGTGTACCAACGAAGCAATAGAATTCAAGGAATTATACAAAAAATGAGGATTAATTTTTGCTTCCAAAGCCTGCAATTCTGCCTTGGTTTTGAGGTCGCTCATTTGTAGAATTTGGTACTCTTGTTCGGACATTTTAATAATTTGAGTACGCTCCCGAGTGAACCAATAGTAAACGATATTTATACTTAAAATTGGTCCCAAAATAAATAACAAATCAAACACATCTCTGGTAGTATTACTAATATTGGTATATTGCTCTTCCCTAAAAAGTTTGAAAAGCAGATTGAAAGTAAAAATCTTAAAAAATTCGGTAGAAATGACTAAAAAGGTAAGAAGAAAATATCTTAAAAAAATGTATCTGATTCTTTTACCTATTTTCAACATTAGCCAACAACCCAAAAGCATAATAGTGGCATCGAAAACATTGCTGTAAACAATATTTATAAAAAATTCTTTCCACTCAGCTTTTCCTCGCAGAATGCCAACTATAAAATAAATATGTCCATTAAATGCCATTACGGTAAAAAAACCCAATAGCCAAAAACGACCCCAAAAACTTGATTTCATATCTTTTTTTACGGTAAATGGTGAACGGTACACGGTGAACGGTTTTTTCGATTAAAGATAAAGGGTGAACGGTTTTATTTTTCATCGCAGAAAACCGTTCTCCTTTTACCGTTTTACCGTGTACCGTTAATGACAAGCCTTCGCCATTCCGTTC
>JANPGQ010000758.1:0-7226 GCA_031423975.1 Cytophagales bacterium
CGTTTCTTCACAAATAAGAATATATGTTTTAAAACCTTCCTTTTTTGAATGTTTTTTAAAATTAAACCTCCATTCTTCAGTTATTGAAGGAAGAGCTATTTTACTCTGTGCTGTATCTATAATCTCCGCACCAACAAATATGTTATCGTTTACATTTAGTATTTTTACTTTCATTCAAAAAGTGATATAATTATACAAATATAACAAATATAATTATACAAGATGTATAATTATATTGTAAAATAATAGAGTATATTTCAAAAAAATAGTCCAAGCCTAAACTTGAACTATTTAATAACCCTATAAAACCACTTCTTTCTTCTCCTCTGGCAAAATAAACTTAATCGCTTTTGATACTTTCTCCTTCATCAACGCTATTTCCAAAACCTCATCTACCATATCTACATAATGGAAAGTTAGGTCTGAAATATACGATGGCTGAATTTCTTCGATGTCTTTGCGGTTTTTATAACACAAGATAATCTCCTTAATTCCAGCACGTTTTGCTGCTAATATCTTTTCTTTGATACCGCCTACTGGTAAAACTTTTCCTCTCAAGGTTACTTCCCCCGTCATGGCTAAATGTGGTTTCACCTTGCGTTGCGTCAATGCCGAAGCTATTGAAGTAGTCATGGTGATACCCGCCGAAGGTCCATCTTTGGGAACTCCCCCTGCTGGTACGTGGATATGAAGGTTGTAATTATCAAAAATTCGGTAGTCAATATCGTAGTCCTCTGCATGAGCCCGCAAGTATGAAAGTGCCGCCATTGCCGATTCTTTCATCACATCGCCCAACTGTCCAGATAGCGTGACACCGCCTTTGCCACGATTTAGAATTGATTCGATAAACAAAATATCACCCCCAACCGATGTCCAAGCCAAGCCCGTAACAACTCCTGCCGTATCGTTAGTTTCGTAGAGATCTTTATCAAAAATCTCTTGTCCCAACAGTTTTTCTACATCTTCGGCTTTGATTACTTTGTTATATTCTTCCTCCATCGCAATGGATTTAGTAATCTTCCGTATCAATTTACCCACTTGCTGTTCCAACTTCCGCACGCCCGACTCACGGGTATAACCTTCCACTAATTTCTGCAAAGCTCCATCTGTAATGGTCAAGGTTTTATTATCTAAACCGTGTTCTTTCTTTTGCTTCGGAACAAGGTGCTTTTTGGCAATTTGTACCTTCTCTTCCATTGTATAACCACTGATATCAATGATTTCCATACGGTCACGGAGGGCAGGCTGTATTGTGTCCAAAGAGTTGGCGGTGGCAATAAACAATACTTTAGAAAGGTCATATTCAACCTCTAAATAATTATCGGTAAAGGCGTTATTTTGTTCAGGGTCAAGCACTTCCAACAATGCTGATGACGGGTCGCCACGATGGTCTGCTCCTACTTTATCAATTTCATCCAAGATAAAAACTGGATTTGCCGAACCCGCTTTTTTAATATTCTGAATCACTTTGCCAGGCATTGCACCGATATAGGTTTTGCGATGCCCTCTAATTTCAGATTCGTCATGCAAACCACCCAACGCCATTCTCACGTATTTTCTGCCTAACGCTTTAGCAACCGATTTTCCGAGGGAAGTTTTACCAACCCCAGGAGGTCCATACAAGCACAAAATCGGGGCTTTCATATTGCCCTTCATTTTCAAAACTGCCAAATATTCAATGATTCTTTCTTTGACTTTCTCCAAACCAAAATGGTCGGCATCTAATACTTTTTGAGCTTTTTTAAGGTCGAAATTATCCTTTGTAGTATCATTCCAAGGTAAATCGGTCAATAATTCAATATAATTTACCAAATTAGAATATTCGGGTGACATCGGATTTGTCCTTTGCAGCTTACTCAATTCCTTCTGAAAATGGTCGCCAATTTCTTTGCTCCATTTCTTCTTCGTTCCCTTGGCTCGCAATTTATCAATTTCCGCCTCCGGATTATCCACGCCCAATTCTTCCTGCAAAACCTTTATTTGCTGACGGAGGTAATAATCACGCTGTTGTTGGTCAATATCGCTACTGGCTTTACTCTGAATTTCACGTTTAATTTCTAACAAATCCACATCATTCATCATAAACTCCAACAAACGATTTGCCTGTTCGAGATTATCACGCATTTCCAATAATTTCTGTTTATCCTCCAATTCGGCATTGACATTGGCAGAAAGAAAATGGATTAAAAAACTTGGTGATTCAATGTTATCAAGGGCAATTTGAGCTTCACGAGGGATTTCAGGATTCAAAAACAGAATTTTTGAAGCCATTTCTCTCAATGATTCAATCAATGCCTTGTTTTGCTTATTAAGTTTTGCAGGAATATTATCATCCAAATAAGTAACTTTCGCAATCAGATTAGGGTCTGTTTTGGTATATTCCTCCACCTCAAAACGCTTGCGACCTTGTACAATAATCGTAGTATTTCCCCCTGGCAACACAATCATTTTGATGATATGTGCCACTGTTCCAATCTTATATAAATCTTCGCCCGTTGGTTCTTCCTTTGTCGGATTCGCTTGGGTAATTACGCCAATAGTCCGGTTACCTTTATACGCTTTCTTGACCAAACGGACGGATTTTTGCCTTCCAACCGTAATCGGAATGACCATGCCAGGGAATAAAACAATATTTCTAATCGGTAAAATCGGTAATTCATTTTCCAAATCTCCCAATTTGGAATCTTCAAAATCATCAGTTTCTAAGGGAATCAATTCAATTCCATCGAAATCAGCAATTTCGGCAAGTCTGAGGTTATTCATTAAGTTTCTACTATAACTCATAATTTTCTATAAAAGATTGACGGAAATTATTAATGGTTGTTTTTCGGACAACGGTGAAAGATAAACGATTCACGGATTTTAGCCTTAAGAATTAAAATTTTGTTATTTTTCATTCCATTTACCTTTCCCCGACAAAATGGCATAACACATAAAATTACTCTTTAAATTCCTATTCTCAAACGTGATTTATTAAGTGGTCAAAACCTATGCCGTTTGACAGATTGACAGGGTTTAAGAGAACAAATCAATAATATCATCCTGCGATAATTTCTTTAAAAATCCATCCTCAGTACTGATAATATCCTTAGCAATGGCTCGTTTTTTATCCTGCAATAGCAATATTTTCTCCTCAATAGTATCTTTACAAATCATTCGGTAAGCAAAAACCTTTCGTTTCTGACCAATACGGTGAGTTCTGTCTATGGCTTGTTGCTCCACCGCAGGATTCCACCACGGGTCTACCAAATACACATAATCCGCTTCGGTCAGGTTGAGTCCCACGCCACCGGCTTTCAAACTCATCAAAAATACCCGACAGGTTTCATCTTCTTGGAAATGATTTACACGGTCGGCTCGGTCAGTGGTTTTACCATCCAAGTATTCATATTTGATTTTGTGTTTCTCCAAATGTTGCTTAATCAAATCCAACATTTTCAAAAATTGACTGAAAATTAATATTTTATGATTCCCTGCATTCTCTTCAATTTCCCGAACAATCTCTTCTAATTTCGCTGAATTTTGGTCGTATTCTGTGTCATCACTCAATAAAGCGGGACTATCACAAATCTGACGGAGTTTTAAAAGGGCTTCCAAAATCAAAAACGAAGACTTTTCTTTACCATCAACTGCCATTTTATCAACCAATTTTTGGCGGTACATTTCCCTAAAAGTATCATAAACTTTTCGCTGTTTAGAGTCCATTTCGCAGTAAATAATACTTTCCGTTTTATCGGGCAAATCCTTCGCAACTTCCTCTTTTGTCCGTTTTAGCATGAAAGGATAAACAATTTTTCGTAATTGTGCTGCCTTCTCTTTGTCTTGCATTTTATCAATTGGTGTAGCAAATTCGGACTTGAAAAATTCAGCACTTCCCAACAAACCTGGGTTCAAAAATTCCATCTGCGAATACAAATCAAAAGTATTGTTTTCCACGGGAGTTCCCGTCATCACCAAACGATTTCGAGAGTTTAGTAACTTTACCGCTTTTGAAATTAAAGAATCTGGATTTTTAATCGCCTGCGACTCATCCAAAACGATATAATTAAAATGAAACTCACGGAATAGTTCAATGTCTGAACGAACCATTCCATAAGTTGTCAAGATAATATCATAATCTTTCCAATGCTCATTTACCTTTTGGCGAGTACCCCCACGATGCACGAATAGCTTTAATTTCGGGCAAAACTTAGCTGCTTCCGCTTGCCAATTAAAAATCAAAGTTGTCGGCAAAACTACTAAGTTTGTACTCTTCCTATCACGGTTTTGTTGTTCCTGCAAAAAGGTCAGCATCTGCAAGGTTTTTCCAAGCCCCATATCATCCGCCAAAATTCCTCCCCACGAAAATTCATCCAAGAAATTCAACCACTTAAAACCCTCAACTTGATAATCTCTCAACTTCGCTTTGATATTTTTAGGCAATTCAATATCAGCCATCTCCTTGAAATTCAGGAGTTTATTCTTTTTTTCAAATAATTCCTGTTCAATTTCAAAGCTATCAATATCACTACTCAATTCGTCAATTAATGAAAAATGCAATTTGGAAATTTGCAGTTCATCGCCTTTCACTCGTCCAAATTTTAAGACATTTTCATATTTTTTTAGCCATTCCTCGGGTAACATTCCCAATGAACCATCCTTCAATTCTACATAATTTTGTTTTTTCAAAACAGCTTTCTGTATTTCTTTGATTCCCACAAATTGATCGCCAAATTGAACTTCAATGTGCATATCAAACCAATCAATTCCAGAACCCGCCTTGATATTAAATTTCGCTTTATTGGGATTATACTTAAATTTTTTCAAATCCTTGAATCCCAAAATAATAATATTTTGTTCTTTCATGGCATCAAAGAATTTGAAAAGCCAACCATCCTTCAAAACGTCGTTAAAAGGCAAATAAAAGAAGGGATATTGCTCCTGACTATTAAATTCAGAATTTTGCTCACGAATCAAACCATAATGATATTTTTCAGCATCGGGATTACGTTCCTGAATCAAAATTTTATCCAATTCATAAGTAATTTTATTCAACTTTTGGTCGTGTGAAAACTCAAGAACATTCGGTATTTGTCCTTCGTAAATCAGCGGTGTAGTGTATTCATAAACAGGCACAAGCATTAAATTTGCCTCATCCTCTTTCATATAAACCTTTGCTTCTTTGAAATTAAGTTTTTGACTTTCAATTTCTTGACTAATCTGTAAATCAATCGTAAACTTCTCCGCCAGAGGCATAATAAACTCCTGAAAAAAACCCGTAAAATTAGATTTCCGAACTTTAATAATACCATTTTTGGGTAGATAACTTAACAAATTAGCCACCTCTGGATTTGCTAATTTGTAAACTGTTTTGCCAAATGTACGCACCCAAAAACTGGATGGATTCGTTAATGAAGCTAATTTTACTTTCTTGCCATGCAGTGTAGTATATCCCTCCAAAACCACAAAATCATCTTCCTCTCTCAACACAAAAAATGGCAAAATCTGTTCTGCAGAAATCTGAGCATCCTCAATATCTGTCTGACTACCTACATACGAAGTTCTACTCGTAAATACCTGTTTTTCAGACAGTAAGCTAAATATTTTATTTAGTTTTTTGTTAATATATTCTTCAACAATAGGAGCATCAAAAGCCGAAACCTCATCCCGGTTTAGGTACTCATAAAAATAAGGTAATTTCAAATCTTTCTTTTTCCCAAAATTTTTCAAGCCATCATCTTTTATGCTGTTTACCAACGTAATAATCTGATTGTCAGAATCTTCCATCTTGGGCATATTATCCATATCACTATCTTTCAGCGAACGGATATACGTCATTTTACCATTCGCTGCTGCCTTATAAGAATACACATCCACTGCCACATCATTCAAAAACTCCTCTCCTTTACACCGTAACACGTATAAAATTTGGCGTTGGTCTTTCTGTCCATCATCCACACCAATACTAAATGTAGTTTCTGGACTTCTAAAAATCCTACTATTAACCGTTCGCCAATTCTGGAAATCACTAATCTTCTGAATACTCGTATCAATCCGAATCAACTGTACCGCCCCATCAGCCTTCAACTTAAAGTCGAATTTTCCCTTCAAATCATCCTCCAATGAAAAACCGAATTCACTCAATAGTTTATTTTTCTCAGCGGTATAATCACGCATTTTATCAAAAGGACTATTCGGGCCAAAAGTATCTCTAATCGTAATCAAGCCCACCAATTTATGCACACAAGCCTGATTTTCAAGTTCTTGCGAACAAGAACAGAACGTGGCCAACTCGCTATTAAACTGTAATTTTGTAAATTTTGTCGTGAAAATCTCCCCATTAAGCGTTACTTCTACTACTGCCTCCCCATTCAACGCCGAAACAATATGAGTCTTTTTCACAGCCGTCCGCTTCTTCCAATCATCCAATGAAACCAAGTTTTTCAAAGTCCAATCATCAAAAGAACTAATCCGAATCACGTGATTAGCAGTTGGATAAGTCCGTTTTTTTGTTGAAGGCATAAACGTAGAAGAAAGATTTGGATCTTTGAAGCGTGAAAGTTCATTTTCCAACAATAATAACGCAGCCACCCGATGCTTACAAATACCGCCCCAGTCATAATCGCAAGAGCAAGAAGTATTCAAAATAGGCGTATTCCAATTCTTCACTACGACACTATAACCCCTTGATCCTGAGTCACTTTTGACCTTAATCGAAGCCTCCCCCTTATCACTATTCGAGAACCGTTCCAATACCATTCCACCCCGAGCAAAAATGGCTTTCCCCTTAGAAATACTCTGCGGCAAAGCATTAGATTTCAAGTATTTTTTTAACCTTTCTGTTACTATTGAAGACATTTTGTTTGAGGCTTAATGATAAAATTCGCTAATCCGCAAAGGTACGGAATTCAGAGGTCAAAAAGGAGGGAAATAAGAAAAAATGCATATTTAGCAAGGATAGAAAACCTACGCTAACCCAATGATTTGGTACAACGCACAATTCCACAATAGAATCGACAGTAATTCAACAAATAAGAAAATGTTAAGTATCATTTTCAGTATTTCTTACTGAAAAGTACAGCCTATTACTTTTGAATTCTTTGTAAATACAAACGCCCTTTACTCATTTCTGAATAAAGGGCGTTTTTTTTAATAATTTGGGGTTTATTTACTTTCCCGCATGTGATTGCAGTATCATCAACGGCAGTAGGCTTAACTTCTCTGTTCGAGATGGGAAGAGGTGAACA
>JANPGQ010000759.1:0-11376 GCA_031423975.1 Cytophagales bacterium
AAATAAAATTGAACACAGTAAAGCATGGGTATTGTCCTTATGGTCAATCATTTACGCAGAAAAAAATTTGATAAAAACGATTGAAATGATGTATGAGGCACAGCTTATTTTTGATAAAATTGCTCCTAAAAGTGTATTTTCTGCCAATAATATTGGGAATATGGGTGAAGTGTATTTTATGTTAGCCAAGAATGATTCTTTAATTAAACGTATTAAAAAAGTAGGTTTACCCAAGACAAAAGTCGCTCTTTTGTCGGAATCAGAAAGATATTTTCAAAGAGCATTATACTACTCCCAAAAAAGCAAAAATGCTTACACGTATTTGTATATGAGTGGTAATTTAGCTGATTTACAAGCCTACAAAGGAGATTATAAAAATGCCTACAATAATCTACAAAACAAATTCAAATACAACGATTCACTTTTCTCTCAAAAAAACAAAAATGCCATCGCAAAACTTGAATCAGAAAAGGAAGTTTTGCAATTAAATGCTGAAAATAAACAGAAATCAACCCTCAATAAAGTCCTCGTAGGTTCCACAGTGGGGCTTTTGTTGTTAGGATTGTTGAGTTACCGAAATTTCAGAAATCGACAAAAACTTCAACAATCAAAAATTACTGAACTCGAAAAAGATAAGCAATTATCCGCCGTTGATGCGATGCTGAAAGGACAAGAAGATGAACGAAATCGCATCGCCAAAGACCTTCACGATGGGCTTGGAGGAATGTTATCGGGCGTGAAAATATCATTTTCAAATATGAAAGAAAACCTAATTATGAGTGCTGAAAACGTGACTGTTTTTGAGCAATCCATTTCGCAATTGGATAACACCATCTCGGAACTCCGCAAAATTGCCCATAACCTCATGCCCGAGGCACTCGTCAGGTTCGGACTTAATGATGCCGTGAAGGATTTTTGTACTTCAATTATGACGGCTACGCACATTCACATCATATACGAAAGCATGGGCGAAACTCGTGGATTGGATAATACTGCCAATACCTACATTTACAGAATCATTCAGGAGTTGATAAATAACGCAGTGAAACATGGACAACCTTCTCAAATATTGGTACAATTAACCACCACATCTCACAAAATATTAATAACGGTTGAAGACGATGGCAAAGGCATGGATTTAACTAAAAAAACCCTTTCAAAGGGAATAGGCATGACAAATATTGAGCATCGAGTCAATTACTTTAAAGGAAATTTAGCATTTGAGCATAAAGAACCAAGTGGAACGGCGGTTAATATTGAATTGAATGTTTGATTGAGTGTTATTCACTTACCCCACCCTTCTGGGTTAGGTGGGGTGAGTGTGTACGAAATACCATAAACTAAATATGAGTAGCTGCATAATATGAGTTCAAACTATTATTCGTCTATTTGTCTGATTGTAAACCAATTGTCAAAAACCAATAGCCCAAAAATGACAAAAATTTTTATTGTAGATGACCATAATGTAGTGATTGAAGGCATTTTGTCGTTATTACAAAACCAGCCTGAAATAACGGTGTGTGGTTATTCACAAACCGCAACGGATTGCATCCAGTTTATCGAAAAAAATGAGGTTGATGTTATTTTGATGGATATCAACTTGTTGGATTTGAGTGGCTTAGATTTATGTAAACAAGTAAAACAAATGCACCCAGCTATCAAAATTTTGGCATTGAGTACCTTCAATCAAATTTCCTACATCAATAAAATGATGGCAAATGGTGCGAGCGGTTATTTGCTCAAAAATATTACCAAAGAAGCCTTAATCCGAGCTATTCAATCCGTTATGGAAGGGAATATTTGCCATAGTTTTGAGGTGAATGAAATTATAAAAACCGCCCAAAAGAATAATGAATACACCCCTATTTTAACCAAAAGAGAAACCGATATTTTGAAATTAATCGTAGAGGGATTCACCAACCCACAAATCGCCGAAAAATTATTCATTAGCCCCGATACAGTGGACTCACATCGAAAAAACCTTCATACCAAACTTGGAGTCAATAATACAGCATTGTTGGTAAAACGAGCCATCGAACAAGGCTTGGTATAGATTACCAAAAAAATAATAACTGAGTATCAAAATATTTAAGTAAAATATGTTTTTGGCGTAATTGTTGCCATACCGAATAATAATTTTCGTACAAATAATAACCACTCAATGGATTATGTGTATAAAAGATTAGATTTTTTGCTGAAAATCAGTAAATTGCAGGAAATTATCAATCAATAACCCAAAACAAATTTAGTATAAGAAGCTACTAAGAATTAATTAACCTAAACCATGAATCCCTTAGAGTTATGAGCCTTGCCAGAAACTCTAATCATGCACAAAGTAAACAAATGGAAAACACAATTAAAAACCCCGCCGAGTATGGCTACTGTAAAGACGGTAAAGTCTATTTAAAAAGCTACTCTGAGTATGAAGAACGTCAAATTGGCGTTGTCAGAAACACCGAAGAAGAAGCTCTTCAATATTTTGTGAATCGCTTCTCTATTGCTGAAAACAAAGTAAGCACCCTGTTTGAACAAGTGGAAGAAGCCCAAAACAAAGGCTCTTATTTGACCAAACTTCTCCAACTTCGTAAAAGCCTCACAGAATTTGATGGTCTCGGAAATTTCATTCCTTTGCTCGAACGTTTGGACGGCTTAGAACTGGAACTCCGTGAATTGATTTTAAATAATCAAATCAAAAACCTTGAAATTAAAAAGGCTTTGATTTCGGAATTGCAAGAAGCGGCTAAAAGTGAAGATTGGGCAGTGGCAACGGAAGAAATCATGGAGATTAAATCTAAATGGTTGAAAACTGGTCCTGTTGATAAAGCACTTCAAGATGGTGTAGAGGGTGATTTTGATGGAATTGTTGATGATTTCTTTGTGCGTCGTCGTGAATACTATGCAGAGAAAAACCGTGTTATTGATGAAAAATTAGCAACGTTGCAACGCATTGTGGATGATGCCCGTAACCTACGTTATGAAAAAGACGTTGATGTGGCATTTGAAACTATTAAAAACTTGCAAAAAGAGTGGAAAACGATTGTAAACGTGCCACCCAAAAAGCAAAGTATGCTATGGAAACAGTTTAAACGTTCTAATGATTTCTTCTTCGAGCGTTACAACCGTGAGAAAGGTATAGTCATGACCGTGAGGATTGACCCACGTGTTCAACAGATGAAAGAAATGACGACTGAATTGGAGAATTTACTAAGAATCCAGTCGCAAATTCCATCCACTACTGAAAAAGCAAAAGACTACTTGGTAAAATGGAAAGAATTATCAGCCCAAACCAAAAATCTTGACCGTAGCATTGCCGAACGTTTCAGAAATGTTTGTGATAAGATTTTTGAAATGAATTATCTATTGAGAGTAATTAGTTATCGTCACCCAGCCTTGGATGAAAAACCAAGAGTTGAGCAGTTGAAAATCATGATTAATCAAATGGATTATATGACCAAAAAAGAGAAAAACGAATTGGACGCTTTCATTACGGATTCTCAGTATAATGGTCAGATGGGCGATAAATTGGTAATGAATAAAATCAATACTCAAAAACGCAAAATCTCGATGAAAGAAACCCTTTTGATTGAGTTCAAGAAAGAACTTGAAGTGTTGTTGGGTCAGTAATTGTAAGATTTATATTTTCCTATAACCCTCCTAAGCGTTCAAAACGCTTGGGAGGGTTTTTGTTTTACGAATCTTAAACCTTCGGCTTGCTCATACTGTCTTAGGAATAAAAATAAGACCGGTATGAAAATTTCCAATAAAATAAAAATAGAGCATTTATTTCAGCGGGCGGGCTTTGGATCTACGCTCACTCAGTTACAAGAATTTGAAGATAAATCACCTTCAAAAGTGATGAAATATTTGCTGAAAGATTCAGAAAAAATTGAGCCTTTGATGGTAATAGCTGAGGAAAATACTACTATTATCAAGAGAAAAGCCCTGCGAGATACTTTGTTAATGGGTGGCACTTTATCTGCCGAAATGATTAAAGAGCGATTAAAAGAAAGCCGTGAGAAAATCACTGATTTGAATTTTCTTTGGGTGAATAAAATGGCTTCGGGCGAAGCAATGTTGCGTGAAAAAATGACCCTGTTTTGGCATGGTCATTTTGCGTGTAGAAGTCGTCAACCTCTTTTTGACCAACAACTTAATAATGTTATCCGAGAAAATGCTTTAGGCAAATTTGGCGATTTACTTTTGTCCGTTTCTAAAAGCCCCGCCATGTTGCAATTCCTTAATAATCAGCAAAATAGAAAGAATTCACCCAATGAAAATTTTGCTCGTGAAGTAATGGAATTGTTCACTTTAGGGCGTGGAAATTATACCGAACACGACATCAAAGAAGCCGCTCGTGCGTTTACGGGTTGGGGGTTTAATTTACAGGGGGAATTTGTTTTCAGAGATCGTCAGCATGATGTAGGCGAAAAGACTTTTCAAGGTAAAACGGGTAATTTCAAAGGGGAAGATATTATTAAAATTATCCTTCAAAGCCCCAAAACCGCTACCTTCATTACCACCAAAATTTATCGTTATTTTGTGAATGAAAACCTTGATAATCAGATAATTGAGAAATTAGCAAAACGCTTGCGTTCTACTGATTATGACTTAACTGATTTAATGGAAAATATTTTTACGAGCGACTGGTTTTATCTTCCCGAAAATATTGGTACCCGTATTAAATCACCCGTTGAATTATTGGTGGGAATGCAACGAAATTTTGGGATTTCTTTTGAGCAAAAACAAGCCGTCTTGTTCATTCAAAAATCATTGGGACAAATTTTATTTTATCCCCCCAACGTTGCGGGATGGTCTGGTGGTAAAAATTGGATTGATTCTTCTACGCTTTTAAACCGTATGAAACTACCCGAAATCATTTTTAAAGCCGCCGAAGTAACTTTTAAACCCAAAGATGACGGCGATGTAAATACGGAATATCTGAACAAAAAAGTTAATAGAATTCAAGCCAAAATTGATTGGCAAGCCTTTGAAAATTCTTTTGCCACTAATAATTCGCAAGATTTAATCAATAAAATGGAATCTTATCTATTATCAAGACCATTGAGCGAACCTCAAAAAATGATGATTCAACACAAGACAGAAGGGAAATTGGGAGTTGAATTAGTTCAAATAATTGCTCAAAATATTGCTTCTTTGCCTGAATATCAGTTGGGGTAGATGGTGAGTGAGTGATGAGAGTGATTGAGTGATACATGTAGTTCATTACATTAAAAATACTTTACTTTTTCTTTTGCAATACTGTTGCAATATGTTATTTTTGCAACATGATTACATTTGCAAAACATACTCATGAACATAGTAAAATGGAAAAGGTAGGTTTTTATCTGTCGGTTGCCTGTGCTGTGCATTGTATTGCTACGCCCGTATTGGTAACTTTATTACCCTTTTTGGGAAGTAGCTTTATAGGAAATCACTCTTGGGAAATTTGGTTTATTGGTGGTAGCTTAGTATTGGCAGGTGTAATTTTAATGAATGATTATTTGAAACATAAAAACTCAATTCCTTTAATTTTATTGCTTGGAACAGTGGCAGTTAAAGCCCTTGAAATTGTATGGTTAGGGCATAAATACGAGTTTATTACAGGGAGTTTAGGAGCGATTTTTATTGCTTTAGCTTATTTTTTGAACTGGAAATATAAGGCAAAGGCGTGCGATTGTTGATTTCACTGAATAGTTAGGATAGAATAAATGATAAAATATTGAAAAGCCTCTCAATTTAGTGTTGAGAGGCTTTTTATTGAAATTTTGAACCTAAAAAAATTACTTCTTCCAAGCCAATTTATTTACCGCCGCTCCTGTAACGTAGCCCATTCTCAAACCTTCTTCGCAGTCCATTCTATAGTGTACACCCAATGGAATTCTTGAATAAGCATTTTCGTAAGCCATATCATCAAAACTTTTGAAGCTACGGGGTTTACCGATAAATTCTGTTCTACCCAAATGGCAATTATCAGTTAGGGCATAATTTGCTCCATAAATATCGGTCAAAGCAGAAGCCGCTGCTCCTCCAAAAGTAGAATGCCCCGAAGGATATGCTGGAAATGGAGGGGTTACACCATCTACTTTTTTGAGCGGATTATTCAATTTACTCGTCCAAACAGGATTAATTACTCTACGAATATAAGAAGCCGGACGCTCTACATTATAAATATATTTTGAATTCCAACACGCTACACCCGCATCATTCAAGCCCAAAGAAACTTTGGCATAAGTATAAATAGCTTTTTCCAAAGACACTTTTTCCTTGCGAATAACTTGCTGCGAAATCGCTATCCAACGTCCTGCTGGTTCAAAAGTCAATTGATAAATATCATCACTCCAAAATTCGCCAATCCATTGTCCTTCATACGTTAGCGGTGTAGTAGCCTGATGAACTTCAAAAGCCTGAGAGAAAAACCTTGAAGTAGGTTGATTACTATACGCAACAGGGGCTTTTGACAATTTTTCACTTTCTGAAATCACAAAAACCCTTGCTTTGCCCCATTGTGGCAACATTGCCTTGCCATAATCTGGATAAGTTGGTAACCATTTGCCCTCACCCACGGGTGGAACATAGTCGGCAGGTTGATTATTTAAGTAACCAATATTTCCCACAACATCTGTTTTAGAATAGTCAAAAACTGCCTTGGCAACATCCTGAGCAAATGTTTTGGAACGAGCCAATTCGTCAGCCGCAATTTTACTGGCATCAAATTTTTTGTATTGGGTTTCAATGGAAGTTTTATATACGTCTGTTACGTGTGGGAAAAAGTTTTTCATCATCAAGTAATAGATTTCATTTGAAATGGCTTGTTCGTTATACGTTTTACCCGTTTCACGCTTTGGAATCGTTAAACCCGCAAAATTAGAAGCGATTGATTTGTAAGTGGCGGAATTTGGTACAACCGCTTCATAAGCCGCCAAATTGATATAAGCTAATGAACGAGCGGCAACGGGCGGACGAAAGCCTGGGGCATAGCGCTCTACTTCCAAGAAATTATCCATCCATTCTACAGCAACAGTAGCTTCGATTTGAGTATTTTCAGAAGGAGTAGTTTCGTCTTTAGTTTTACAAGCTGAAACCAAAAAAATAAACAAAACGACAAATAGAGGGGCATAAGTCTGCCTCAAAGATGAATTTGGGTAAAAAAATCTCATAACACTTTTGTTTAAGTATGTTTGAAAATGATAAAATACTGCTTGTTAGCAAGGAAGGGGTTGTGAAGGGCTGGATTAAATTTCCAATAAAATGGAAAGCAAAAATCAAGCCAAACTTATATTTTTTATGGGAAGCGAAGGAATATTTTTTTATTAGATTTATAGTTCAAATGTAGCATATATTATATTTAAAAGCACTATTTATGTATTTTTTTATTTCAAATATTTTTTATCTGTGAAATAATACATCTATACGTAGAATTTTATTTTTCCGATTATTTGGAAATGTTATATTAAATTCCATAAATTTGGAAATAATTTAAGCAATGGTATTCTTTTTGTTTTATAATTGCTAAATATAATTCTTCCTTTTAATCACAAAAACAATATCATGAAAAAATTTTTACAAGTAGTATCAATTGTTGCATTGTCAATTGGCTTACAACAAAATGCAAAAGCACAAGGTTGCGTAGCGGTACGTCAGATGGGCGGCATGAATGGACTTTCTAATTCTTCTTATAACCTTGAAAAAGGAGAGATTCAAGTAGGAGCAAACTATCGTTATTTTCACTCGTTCCGTCATTTTGTGGGTACGGAAGAACAACCTCAACGCCAAGATTTGGGCAATGCCGTTAATATTTATTCTCATGCCATTGATTTAAACGTTAACTACGGATTGTCTGACCGTCTTTCCGCTTATGTAACACTTCCTTACGTAAATAATGAGCGTTCACAGACTTTAACCCTCACAAAAGATGCTGCTTCAAAAGCATTAACTCGTTATAGTGTTTATGCAAAAGGCATTGCTGATGTACGTTTTGGTTTGAATTATTGGATTATTGACCCTAAAAAATCAACTAAGGGAAACCTCAGTATTGGAGCGGGCATTAAATTGGCAACGGGTAGTTACACTGCCACCGACGACGCTTTACAAACTGATGGTACTAAGAAAAGTGCAGTAATGGATCAAGCCATTCAACCAGGTGATGGCGGAGTTGGGTTTTCGATTGAATTACAAGGATTCAAAGCAATTTATAAACATCTTTACGGTTTTGCCAGTGGTTATTATATGTTCAGTCCAAGAGAATCAAACGGAACTTCTAAGTCTGCTCCAAAAGCTGGTTTGGAAGGATACGAAATTTATGCTTCGCCAGACCAGTATTTTGGACGTGCGGGTTTAATGATGCCAGTAGGTAAAAAACAAAACTTAACATTCTCATTAGCAGGAAGATGGGAAGGCATTCCAGCGTATGATGCTTTCGGTGGACAAGTGGCTTACCGTCGTCCAGGTTATGTAATTGCGATTGAGCCAGGCGTAACATACCGTTCGGGACAACATACTTTTACGTTATTTGTGCCTAATAATATCGTTAGAAATCGTATTCAAAGTGCGGCGGATATTGCTACTCAGAATTTACAAAACAGCGTAATTACTGACCCTGCAAAATATGTACACGTACAAGGAGATGCAGCTTTTGCAGATTATTCAATCAATTTAGGATATTCATTCAGAATTGGAAAGAAAATGAAAACACCTGAATGGAACGCAGGTTTGAGTAAAAAATAAAAACTGTGCCTAAATAGAAATTTCCGTTAATCACTAAAATAAAACCATGAAACAATTTTTGCAAGTATCAACATTTGTCATTTTTAGTATATTTTTTGTAAACAATATTACCGCCCAAACTACTCCTCAAGACGTGGCACAGCAAGTAACCAACTGGCACAGTGGCTTACAAAAAGCTGATTTGGACGGTCTAATGGCACAATATGCCAGTGATGCAGTATTTTTTCCTACGTTTATCAATGTGGCTCGCACGGCAGATGAACGCAAAGCATTTTTACAAACCCTGATTGCCAAAAAACCAGTAGCCACACTCAATAACGACCAACGCATCAGACTTTTGGGCGATGTGTCCACCTGTTCTGGCACTTGGATTTTTGAAGTAAATGCTGCTGATGGTAGCCGTGAAAAAAAACCTGTTCGTTATCTTTTTGTTTTTGAAAAAAGAGGGGGCAAATGGTTAATTATTGAGCAACACGTATCGGGTTTTCCTTTGAAATAATATTAGATTGAATTACCGAAGTTCAACATGGAAATTGGACTTAAAATAGATTGGAAATAATAAAAAAATGGGATAGTGGAAAAAGACGGGCTTCTTTGTAAAGTTCGTCTTTTTTGTTTTCAAAATGTTTTGAGGGATAAGTTTAAAATTCCTATATTTTGGAATTTTAGCAGCTTTTCTACAATTTTTTTCCAAATAAATGGAAAAAAATTGCTATTTTCCATTTATTTGGAATTATATTTGTATTAGAATTATCAAAATAAATCTTAAAACAATGCCACATATTCCCTTAGAAAGTCATTTGCCAGGAATCACTGGTCTGTTGGAATACCGCCAAGATTCGGCAAAACCCATTCGTGAATTAACCCAAATTTTATTGCGTGGAGAATCCACTTTGTCGGAAGGCGAGCGTGAATTAATTGCCACGTTGGTATCATCCTGAAATCAATGCGTTTTCTGCACAACTGCACACACAGCGGCAGCGGATATTCTTTTGGGCGAATCTCAAACCTGCGAAATGGTGAAACAGGATTTTGAAACTGCCCCTGTTTCTGAAAAAATGAAAGCTCTTCTCGCCATTGCAGAAGCAACGCAACAAAATGGAAAAAAAGTAACGGATTCAAAAGTTGAGCGAGCGAAAAAGGCGGGAGCAACTGACCGTGAAATCCATGATACCGTTTTGATTGCGGCCCTTTTTTGTCTTTACAACAAATACGTGGACGGAATGGCAAGCGTAACACCCACTGAACCAGCATTTTATCAAAAATTAGGAGAAAGAATTACAACGCACGGCTATAATCGTGTGCCTACAATTTATGAACAATTGAAAAACGAACTAACATGAACAGTTTTTGTACTTCAAAAGGACGACAATCATAAATTTTATAAAAACAACACAAATCAAACAAATGAAACAAATTTACATTTTAAGCCTTCTGTTAATTACAACAATTACAACCTTTGCCCAAAACATTACGGGTTCAATTTCTGATGTGGAAACGCAAAAACCTTTGATGGGTGTAAGCATTAAAATCAAAGGAAAAACTGCGGGTACTATTACCGATTCAAAAGGGCAATTTTCCTTAATAATAAACGCAAAACCTCCCTTTACGTTATTGGTTTCGATGGTTGGTTATGAGCGTCAGGAAGTGAAAGTTACTGACAATAATGTGCTGTCAATTGCCTTGAAAACGGGTAATGAACTATTGAATCAAGTGGTGGTGTCGGCTTCCAAAATTGAAGAAAATATCATGAAATCGCCCGTTACGATTGAAAAAATGGATGCCAGAGCCATTCAACAAAGCCCTGCGGCAAACTTTTTTGATGCCTTAATTCATCTAAAAGGACTCGACATGGTAACGAGTAGTTTAACCTACAAAGTCATCAATACTCGTGGTTTTAATTCAACTGGAAACGGCAGATTTCTCCAAACCGTTGATGGTATGGATAGCCAATCGGCAGGTTTAGGTTTTGCGATGGGCAATCTTTTTGGTCCACACGATATTGATGTAGAGAGTGTGGAATTAATCCCAGGGGCGGCTTCGGCATTGTATGGTCCCGTGGCTTTCAACGGTTTACTTTCTACTCGTACCAAAAATCCCTTTGATTATCAGGGACTTAGCGTACAAACCAAGATTGGCGTAAACCACATTGGCGATGGAACCGACTTTGGAGCAAAACCAATGGTTGATTTAGCTTTACGTTATGCAAAAGTTTTTAGCAATAAATTCGCTTTCAAAATTAACGTTTCTCATTTGGGCGGAACGGATTGGTATGCCAACGACTTAACGGATATTGATGCCAACACCGCCGAAGCAAGTCGTGGGGTAAATAACCCAGGCAAAAATCAATTGAATATTTACGGAGATGAAGTTGCCCAAACGATTGCGGGCATAGGGCGAGTATCACGCACGGGCTATGAAGAACGCTATTTGGCAAATTATGGCGTGCGGAGTACAAAAGTTGGCGGTGCTTTGGTGTATAGATTTAACGATAATTTAGAAGCAAGTTATCAAGTAAGTTACAGCGAAAGTGTAGCTCAATATACTGGTAGTCAGCGTTTTGGAATAAATGAATTTGCTTTCACACAACATCGTTTAGAATTAAAAAGTAATAAATTTTACCTCAGAGGTTATTCAAGTCAGGAGAATTCT
>JANPGQ010000760.1:0-4798 GCA_031423975.1 Cytophagales bacterium
TACAACAATCACACACCACAGGGTCAATCAATTTTTCATCTTGAAAAACCCCGTTTTTGGTAATTGCCAAACGCAAATCTCGTTCCTCATGTTTGGTGCTATTTTTTACATCCTTCAAATACGCCACGGCAACTTCATCATTTGCCATCAAAACGGCATCAAAAAAACCTCTCATAATCCCCTTAGTAGGGTCAGTATCAACGGGTTGTGGGCTTGTCCAAGTGTTGCCTTTGTCTTTGGAAACACAATAAACAATCTCTGCCGCCCGTCTGCCTACACCAGGCGTTGAAGTATCTGGACGATTTGAGAAAACCGCCACCAATGAACCGTCTTTCTTGGTTAATAATTTAGCTCTCATCAATCGGCTACTGTTTACGCCCATGCCCGAATAAATGGTTTTTTTATCCTCAAAAGTTTTGCCATTATCCTTAGAAAAAGCCAGACAAAAAGAGGTTTTTCCTGCGTTATCTTTCTCCATCCAAGTCAGCAAAACATCACCCTGTGGTGTTTTTACAAGCAATGGCATGGAATAAGCCTTAGTGGTATCATCTAAAATGGGTTTAGCGAAAGTGGCTAAATTAGCCATAAGTAGTATGACAATTGGGAGGAGTTCTTTGAGTATTTGTTTCATGTTATTAATTGTTTTAATCATTTTTCACATCATCATTCTTCACAGACTTTGATTTCTTTTCAAACATTTTCATGCTTCCAATTTTATAACTAAACGTTAAACGGATGCTTGAATTGTAAATATTTTGGGTATTTGATTGCTTAAATTGCGTTGAGTTTAAATTGCTGGTGAAAGTCATCCCGTTGGTCAAGAAATTTTCTGCTGATAAACCAATGCTTGCTTTTTTATTGCTAAATTCTTTTCTAACACCCATCGAATACATCAAGAAACCCGTTCTATCACCTTGTAGAGCAATATCTCTACCTCTGCTACCGAAATTGAATGACGAAGCCCAGCCTTTTCCTAATTGTCCTTGAAGGTCAATTTTTCCGCCGTATCTCCATCCCGAATTACTAATGGTAACCGATTTTCCCGTTAAGTCTGGAGCTAAGCCTTCGATAAAACGGTATTGAAAATCAAGGTTCAAATTTAAAGCCCATTTAGGTGAAATATTGAAAGTTGCGAATACGTTTGAACCATAATTATATTCCTTCCCGATGTTCTGAAAAGTTGAGACAATGGCTCCCGCCAAGGTGTCAGACCGCAAACTTGCTTGCTGAATATCGTCCGTATTCAAGCGAGTGAAAAGGGTTACATTCAAATACGTTTTCTTGATATACGTACTCAATCCTAACTCAACTCTATCGGTAATTTCGGGTTTCAAGTTGGGATTTCCTTTACTGATATTCGGTAAATTAGCTAAATTCAAATTGGGATTAAGTTGCTGTAAGCCAGGGCGTTGAAGTCTTTGGTTGTAGGCAAACTTTAAAGTAGTATTATCGCCAATTTTCTTAGAAATATTAATACTTGGCACAAAACGACCGTAAGAAGGAATGGTAATATTTCCGTTTTCTTGGGTGGTGGCAGAGATGTCAGTATATTCATAACGACCGCCTAATTTGAACGTATATTTATTGGCAGTCGTGAGGGTGTATGAAAGATAACCTGCTGCAATATTTTGGTTATATTCCAATGCCCCCGATGGGCGTTTTGGGTCGATAGTATATTCAGAAGTTGGGCTGGCAAATTGATACTGATAATTGCTGTTTACTTGTCTGGAAATTCCCTTTATCCCGATTTCAAACAATTGATTGGTCGAAATGGGCGTGGTATAATCACTCTGAATCGTATATTCTTTATTGGTATTTAAGTTGAGATTTTTCTGACGATTTGCTAAAGTATTTGAGGCATCAAAAACATTAGCATCAAAATTATTGGTCAAATTATTCTGGCTGTACTGCGTTGAGATAGAAAATTCTTGTTGCGGTTTAAAGGTTTTGACGTAGTCCAAATTCAAATCGACAGAATTAGATAAATCATGGCTGTAAACGTCTCTTTTTGTTGGAAGTGAAGCAATTTCATTGGTAAAAACATTATTCACTTGGTTTTGGTCACGGTTGAAATTCCGAATACCAAAACGAGCATTTCCTGTTAAGGTCTGAGTTTTAGATAATTCATAATCAAAACCTAAATTGTACTGCCCAAAAACCCCAGAATCGTAAGCATCTGCCTTCTGACTTGTTCTGATGGTATTGCCATTCAAAAATGTACTTTGCTCTAAATCGGTTTGGGCTTTGTTATAAATAAAACGTCCGTTGCCACCCAAAGTGATTCCTAATTTACCTTTTCGGTAATTTCCTGTCAATCCCAAAACCGAAGAACGATTGCCCAAACCCCCATCAACACTTAAATTTAAGCCTTGCAAAGTGTTCTTCTTGGTAATAATATTAATGATTCCGCCTGAACCTTCTGCATCGTATTTGGCTGATGGAGAAGTAATTACCTCCACAGTCTTAATCATATCCGCAGGAATTTGCTTCAAGGCATCTGCCACCGTTCCCGCCATAATTGAGGAAGGTTTATTATTAATCAAAACCCTAATATTGGTAGCTCCTTGTAGCGAAACATTACCTTCCAAATCAACGGAAAGCATTGGTACTTTTTTCAAAACATCTGAAGCATCACCGCCTTTTGAAGACAAATCACGGTCGGCATTATAAACCAATCTATCTACTTTTTCTTCTACCAATGCCCGTTGCCCGTTTACCACAACCTCATCCAATGCCTTAACGCTTGATAAAAGGTTGATAACGCCCAAGTCTAAATCCTGACCATTTTCTATTACAATATCAAGTGATTTATTGGTGAATCCCACGAATGAAACCGTAAGTCTATATTCTCCAGCTACTACTTTCGACATGGTAAACATTCCTTTGTCATCTGCTACTGTACCATCAACTATCTTATTGGTGGACTTGCTAAAAAGAGCGATGCTGGCAAATTCTACGGCTTTGGTAAAGGCTGAATCAATCACATAGCCCGTAATTTTTGAACCTCCTGCATGAGTAGGAGTGATGGTTGGCGGTATACTGGCAGAAGAATTCCCTTCTGGAACTTGAGAAAAAACTGTTAAATTGATAAACAGTAATGCAGATAAAGCAATTATTTTATTCATTGGATGATGGATTATTTTTATGAAACAGGTTTATTTTTTTCAACCACATAGAGAGGATAGGAAGGATAGAAGCGTTAAAATTTGTTTTTTAAAAAAAAATCGTCCACGCAGCAAAACAATCCTAACTCTTCTATCCTGCCTATCTTTCCTATGTGGTTGCAATATTTCTCTCGTCCTATGATTGGTGTCCCCACCAAACACGGAGCAAAAATTAATCAACTTCTAACTTTAACTCTTCTATCATTTCTATCCTATCTATGTGGTTAGAGAAATAACGTTGCAAAGTAAACCTCTAAATTTGTAGCAATTCTGATTATTAGACCATTAGGCAGTTGCACTCGACAAGTAGGCAAATTTATCCATCTCTCCGACCTGTCGAATATTTAAGTCAAATCATCGGATATAATAGACCAAAGGTAGAAAATTAGCGAAAATGTCCTTTGAAATGACCCCATAGATTATAATTAATGATGATTTTTATAGTCCTTTGAGGGAAAAAAAAACAAATATGAGATTTGAAATATGATTATGAGACACCAACCACGGGAAAGAAAACTCATAATTCATATCTCATAATTCATCAAAAAAATATGAACGTCTTCATTCAAAAAAATCGAATTCTACTCTTGCACCTTGCTTTTTGGTGCGTTTATTTTTCGTTTTTCTTATACCAAATTACTTTTTCCAGACACGGCGAAGAACCTGATTACAATACCGCTTTTGCAGATGCTTTTGCCCAAATTGTTACGATGGCACTGTTGAGCTATCTCAATTATTTCTACTTTTTGCCACGCTTTCTAAAAAATCAAAACTTTTGGCGTTACTTCATTGAATTTGTCATTCCTTTTGTCGTGTTGGTTACTGCGTTGATTTATTTCAAACGATACCTATATTTTGATGAACAAGAACCTCATCATAAGGGTTTTTTGTACACCACAAAATTTTTCGTGCAAGCTTATTTGAGTTCACTTTTTATCGTAATTTTTGTGGGAATGTTGCGTTTTGCCGAAGATTGGTTTGAACTGGAAGCCAAGCGAAAAGAGATAGAAAATGAGAAATTAATGGCGGAATTACGTTTCCTGAAAGCTCAAATTAATCCTCATTTTTTGTTTAATACGCTCAATAACCTATATTACTTAGCCTTTACTAATTCGCCCAATACCACCGAGGTAATTGCCAAACTTTCGCAGATGATGCGGTACATGATTTATGATTCAAATCACGCAACCGTGCCAATGAGCAAGGAAATTGAGTACATGGAAAATTATATTAGCTTGGAAAAATTACGTTTGAATAATCAAATCCCGATTAATTTTGAAGTAAAAGGGCCTACCGATAGCTTGATGATTGTACCTTTAATTTTTATTACTTTTCTGGAAAATGCTTTCAAACACGGCGTTAGTAATAATTCAGAAAACGCTTGGGTAAATATTTTTATCAAGGTGGAAGGAAAACAATGTACTTATAGGGTTGAAAATTCTAAAATTCCAAAAAATACCAACAACGAAGAGAAATCAGGTATTGGTTTGCAGAATTTACAGCGTAGATTAGCCCTAAGTTACCCCAATAATTATGAGCTAAAAGTAGAAGATGAAACCGATAAATATTCCGTTGAATTAATCATCAATTTGCCATGAAAATAACTTGTTTAATTGTTGAAGATGAACCTTTGG
>JANPGQ010000761.1:0-3436 GCA_031423975.1 Cytophagales bacterium
CTTTAAAACCGATTATTGACCGTGCTATTGAAAAAGGAGTAATCACGGATTGGTTTTTATTTTGTGATAATTCGATGAGAATAGCTCCACCATTAATAATCACCGAGGAAGAAATTAGAAAGGCTTGCGGCATTATTTTAGACAGTATATAAAAAATGAGCAATCAATAGTTTTGAAAACTGTTAATTGCTCATTTGTAACTATACACTTTGTTATGCGTGTTTCAAAAGCGTTTGTGCTAAGACTGCTTTTGGTATATTTCCCCCTACTAATCTTTCTTTCAATTCTCCATTTTTGAAAATCATCAAAGTTGGTATTGAACGAATCCCTAAAGTAGAAGGAACGGTTGAATTTGCATCTACGTCCATTTTGGCAACAATTGCCTGACCTACAACATCTCCAGCTAATTCTTCAACGATTGGTCCAATCATTTTACATGGTCCGCACCATTCTGCCCAAAAATCTACTAATACTGGTATGTCTGAATTAATTAGCTCCTGAAAGTTTTCGTCAGTAGCTACTACGTAATTTCCCATTTTAATTATTTGTTTTGTTTAAAATCTTAATTCAAAATTAGAACATTAAGTTGGAATATTTTAGTTCATTTGTGATCGACTAACTCTCAATTTACTGTTGTATTTTATTTTTTTATGACTTAAAATATAAAATGCCCTCTGATAGAATCTGAGGGCATTCTTTCTGAAACAAAACCACAAGAACCATTACTTGTGGTCATGCTATACTATTTTTAGGCTTCAATCAACGACTCATCGTGTTGAGAAATGTCTAATCCTACTCTTTCTTCTTCTTCAGTTACACGCAAAGGAATGATTTTGTCAGTAATAAATAATAACAAATATGACATTCCAAAAGCAAAGCCAGATACTAATAATAATGCCATCATGTGTTTGATGAATAATGCAGGGTCACCAGTAATGAATAATCCTTGCTCACCATCAACTACTACTGAATTAACTGCTTTTGAAGCAAATAAACCTGTCATTACCATACCTACCATACCACCAACTCCATGGCAAGGAAATACATCAAGTGTATCATCCAATTTAGAATTTGCTCTCCAATGTGCTGCAATATTTGAAATAATTGCGGCTACTGTACCAATGAAAATTGCTGCTGTTACTGATACGAAACCAGATGCTGGCGTGATGGCTACTAAACCAACTACTGCACCAATACAAAACCCAAGGGCTGAAACTTTACGTCCACGAGTTACATCAAACAAAATCCAAGACAAACCTGCCGAAGCTGCTGCTACGTGTGTAGTAGCGAAAGCCGATACTGCCAATGGACTTGCTCCAACTGCTGAACCAGCATTGAAACCAAACCAACCAAACCATAATAAACCAGTACCTAACAATACATAAGGGATATTGGCAGGAGGTAAAACGTTTGCTTCAATGTGTGATTTACGACGCTTTAAGTACAATGCCCCAGCCAAAGCTGCCCAACCTGCACTCATGTGTACAACAGTTCCACCAGCAAAATCAAGCACACCATACTTGAATAAAAATCCTTCTGGATGCCATGTCCAGTGAGCCAATGGAGCATAAACTACCACGCAAAACAAAACCATGAATAATACAAATGCACGGAAATTGATACGTTCAGCCAAAGCACCTGAAATCAAAGCTGGTGTGATTACGGCAAATTTCATTTGGAAAAATGCAAATAACGCAAATGGAATAGTGGGTGCTAATGACCAAGGTTTTCCATCAAATACTCCTTTGAACATAAAATGTGTCATTGGATTTCCAACCACACCTCCAATAGAATCACCGAAGGCTAAACTGAAACCAAATACTATCCAAATTACAGTAATAACTCCCATAGCAATAAACGATTGCAACATGGTAGAAATTACGTTTTTGTGATTTACCATACCTCCGTAGAAATATGCTAAGCCTGGGGTCATTAAAAGAACGAGACCCGAAGAAACAAGCATCCATGCGGTATCACCCGTATTGATGCCCTCTGTAACTGCTGCACCAGGTGCAGGAACAAATGCTGCTCCAATTGCAATGAGAAGCAAAATGCCAATCGGCAACCAAGTTGGTTTTTGTTGTGTCATGTGGTTTTGTGAATTTAAGGGTTTATGGAATTGTTTACAGAAAAAGTACAGCTAATAATTTAATAAAAAACCATTAGCTGTAATTATATTTTTAGAATTTAGCAATTACTGCCAATCCCAAGGTTGCTTGTGACTTTTGTGCTTTACCGTCGCCATCAACAAAAAAGTTTTTGTCGTAAGCATCTGATCTAAATTCAGGTTTGATTAGTAAATGACCATCTGCTACCGTAAATGTTGTAGTAACTGTCAATGAATTAACGGTTACACCGGTTGCGTTGTCAATACGTAAACCTCTAACTGCATCTTGGTTGGCAAAATTTTCATATCTTGCTCCAATACTAAATACATCCGAAACTGAATAATTGGTATATAAAGCTACACCGCCCCAAGTTCCTGAGTTTTTTGCAAACTTAGGGTTTGTAGCAAGTGTCTGATAATCACCTTTTTGTGAACCAGTTGCGGCATTCAAACCTAACATAAATTTAGGCGTAATTTGGTATGTGGTCGTTAAATCAAATAATGAATAACTGGCATCTGGTGTTTTACCTGTAGCATCTGCATTGGCTTCGTTTGAAGCAATAGCATTCAAATAAACATTCCAACCAGACACTGGCGAAACGAATAATTGAGCAATTAATCCTTTTGCACGGTTATTGTCATCCAAATTATCAACGTTGTTTACAACACCAGCCATTAAATACACTTTGTCAGAGAAAGCGTATTGAGCTTTCAAACCAACATGGTAGAAAGGTCCGTTGTTGAATAAATTTGACAATGAATAGTGATAGTTGATTGGAGCATCAATTACTTCATAACCGATGTGAGTTCCAAATTGCCCCATTGTTAGGGTAAACTTATCTGTTGCTTTCCAAGCAATGTAAGCTTGTTTGATAGCAAGTGCTGTTCCTGTACTTCCTGGAATACGACCCACAACGTTACCATAATTACCTAAGTCTGCATTAGGTCCAAAAGTCAAATCTCCAACAATATCAATCTTTGAAGTAGAATAAGTCATTTTGGTTTGAATAAGACCTAATGAGAATTGACCAGCCTTTTGGTCGAATGCTCTTGCCGACCCAGATGCTCCTAAATTTGTTCTGTCCTGTGGGCTATTAAAGTTAGCCATGTAGTATGAATCTACATATCCAGAGAATGTTAATTTTCCTTTATCTTCTGTCTTTTCTTGTGAAAATGCTGAAATGCTTAAAAGCAAAGAAAATGCGGTGGTTAAGGTTTTTTTCATAATAAAATTTTGTTTCATGTTTTAATTAAATGCTTGATTACGATACAAAGATTATAGGTAAAATCCACTAATCCAAATTTTATATATAATTTTTTAACCTATTT
>JANPGQ010000762.1:0-1687 GCA_031423975.1 Cytophagales bacterium
TTTTCTAAAATAGAACACTCTTCACTTAGAGTAATATTTTCGTTTATTTTAGTATTTAAAGAAAGTCGCAGTAAATCAGATAGTTGTCCGATGGCTTCTCGTGATTGAGACGGATTTATCAGCACCAATGCTCGTATTCCATTGAGGGCATTGAATAAAAAGTGAGGATTCAACTGTTTACGCAAACGGTCCAGTTCAGAATCATGCAGAGACTTTAATAATTCCATTTCTCGTTCTTTCAAAGTTTGGGCATACCTAAAAAGATGAAATCCCAAAAACCACGGAATCACATCCCAAATACATTCTAACAAATAATCCAAACGCATTTCCAAGGTAAAATGGACATTTTCCCAATTGCGGTAATTATAAATAAAACCATGAGAATTTATTAGGAAAAAAATACCGCCCGTGACAAAAATTCCCACAATAGGAGCAGTAAATAGAAAATGTTCATATTGCTTTAAAGCACTAATTTTGGTATAAACTAATCTGTACAGATAAGTTATACTAACCATTGAACCAAAATGAAGTACGTAAAAAAAGAAAATGGTAATGGCATTACCTTCGGGCAGTTTGTAAGTAGGGAGTGTAGTATAGGATATATAGATAACCCACCAACTAAGGTGTATTTTCCAAAAAAACATCTCTCTTCTCTGTATCATGTTGGCGGGCAGTATGTTTAGGTAGATAGTTAGGTAAAGAAAGTAAAGAGTATTCAACAATAAAAATAGATTATAGAAATTATTTTCATTTATTTGAAAATTGGTTTTGAACGAAAAAAAAGTGTTGTTGTCGTTTTGGCGAATGAATAATTAATTTTATTATCAACCATTTTCAAAGCCTAATCAAGTTTTTCAAATTGAAATCCATAAATTTGATTCGATTTTACCTAAAATTCTCAATGCTTAAACATAAAAAAATATTAATCGGGATTTCAGGCAGTATTGCCGCTTATAAAATTGCTTCATTAGTTCGTCTTTTGGTAAGAGAAGGTGCTGAAATTCAGGTAGTGATGACCCAAGCCGCTAAGGATTTTATTACGCCTTTGACCCTTGCAACACTTTCCAAAAAACCTGTACTTTCTGAATTTGTGAAAGATCAAACGGGAACTTGGAATAATCACGTGGATTTAGGGCTTTGGGCAGATGTCATTTTGATTGCCCCCGCCACGGCTCATACCTTAGCAAAATGTGCCAATGGTATTTGTGATGATTTACTGACCGCCGTGTACCTTTCCGCAAAATGCCCCGTGATGTTTGCCCCTGCCATGGACTTGGATATGTACCAACACCCCAGCACGATTGAGAATCTCAGAAAACTACAATCTTTTGGAAATCAAATAATTAAATCAAATTTTGGCGAATTGGCAAGTGGTCTTGTGGGCGAAGGACGCATGGCTGAACCCGAAGAATTAGTGGAAATTTTGAAGAAACATTTTTCAGAAAATCCGATACTGAAAGGAAAAAAAGTCCTCATCACGGCTGGACCTACGCAAGAACCAATTGACCCCGTGCGATTTATTAGCAATCATTCAACGGGGAAAATGGGCTATGCAATTGCCGATAAACTGGCAAAAGCAGGGGCAGATGTTACGCTCGTGAGTGGACAAGTAGCCTTAAAATCGCCCGATGTGAGCATTAATTTGGTCAAACTTTCCAGTAATTGTGGGTTGTTATCTGCCACATTG
>JANPGQ010000763.1:0-2483 GCA_031423975.1 Cytophagales bacterium
AGGAGCTTTAATAGACTCATTAGAGAATAGAAAATTAATAGAAAGAAAGTTATTTTTAAACGTATCAATAAACAGCCTTTTCAAAATTTCCAAAGAACTTAATAAATGTGTTATTCTTTTAAAAGGCACTAATCTATCAAATGTTATTTTACCTTACGATAATTTCTGGGTAGATGTATCTGACTATTCTTACGAAGAAAAAACCACCCTATACGAAAAGCTAATCAAAAAATGTAAAGAAGAAGGTATGGATGAAAGTGTCATTGGTTGGAGTATAGAATTGAAAAAGATAGAAAATATCCATAATTTTCCTACAATTGGCTCATTTTTGAACTGGTTTCAAGGTATATTTTGGAATTATGGTTTTACAAAATCACTCATTCTTCTTTGGATATTGGGCGTATTTTTACTGTTCAATTTACTCAATTTCTTCATTTATGCTAACCTCATCAACGTCTATTTTAATCCAAAATTAGGTCTAAAATTAATAGCGAAACCTTTAGTACAAGATGAACAGGCGGTTATTGGTATATTGAAAAAGAATCGCTACACTCGCTTACGCTACATGTTGCATTATACGGGAATGATATTTTTTGGTATCAAACTCGAACATACTGATATGAGTTTCAAACATTTAGGTTGGGTAGCATTACTGTATTTTGAATTTGTAATAGGAATAGTTTTACTCGGTTTTGCCCTTAATTTCGTGGTAAGTAAATAGTGTCAATTAAACTTCATAAATCTTCATTTCGAGTAAAAATGTGGTAATATTGGCTTTTTTATAAAAGCACAGGACAATTGAAATTATTTCCATATTTCTTAAAATTTATCTCCAAAATGAAATTTAAAAAAATACTATTATTCTTTTTATTACTGGCAAATCAATCTCTTTTTGCACAGCGTAATTATGCAGAAAAGATGGCAGAAACCATCATGCAAACCTATCCAGATTCGATGGTGGTGATGAAATATGCCAGCCATTTGGAACAAGATAAACCTGACCAAACTCTAAAAGCCCGTCCTGCCAACTGGAACTATGAAATGGGCGTTGTCTTTCAAGGTTTTGAACGGCTTTGGCGTACTTCGGGTGATGTTCGCTACCTGCAATATATGCGTAAGATTATTGATAAATTCATTACGCCAGAAGGAAATATTCGTACTTTCAAATTGGAAGAATATAATTTGGACAATATTCCAACGGGTCGTCAGTTGCTTACGCTTTACCAAACTTTCAACGATAAAAAATACAAACTTGCTGCCGATTTATTGTACAATCAATTAGGAGTTCAACCCAGAAATAAAGTGGGTGGCTTTTGGCATAAATTAAGATACCCAACTCAAATGTGGTTGGATGGCTTGTACATGGCTGAACCATTTTACGCTGAATATTCATTGATGACGGGCAATAATCAAAATTTTGATGATATTGCCAATCAATTTGTGTGGATGGAGCGCTACGCTCGTGATGAAAAAACTGGTTTGCTGTATCATAGTTGGGATGAAAGTCGTCAGCAAAAATGGGCAAATCCTCAATCTGGAAAATCTCCTGAATTTTGGAGTCGTGCTATGGGTTGGTACATTATGGGATTGGTGGATGTTTTGGATTATTTTCCGAAAGACCACCCACGTCGTTCAGAATTAATTGATATTTTAAACCGTACATCGGCAGGCATTTTAAAGTATCAAGATGCTGCTTCGGGCGTTTGGTGGCAAGTAACTGATAAAGGTGGACAAGCAGGTAATTATCTGGAATCATCAGGTTCTTCGATGTTTGTGTATGGTTTGGCGAAGGCAGTTAGGATGGGTTACATCAGCGATTCTTATTTGCCCGCCATCAAAAAAGGCTATGATGGCTTAATCAAAAATTTCATTGAAACCGATACAAAAGGGAATGTTCACTTGACAAAAGCCGTTGGTGGAGCAGGTTTGGGCGGTACTCCCTACCGTGACGGAACGTATGAATATTACGTAAAAGAACCCACCAGAAGTGATGATTTGAAAGCTACGGGACCGTTTATGGAGGCTTGTATTGAAGTAGAATTATTGAATAATTTTTCTGTTGGAAAAGGCAAAAATGTTATGCTTGATAATTATTTCAATAACGAATACAAAAAGGATAATGGACTAAAGTTTCACTATACTTGGGAAGACCGTTTTGATTCGGGATACCAATGGTTTGGCAGTATCTTCAATGATTTTGGCGCAAAAACTTCAACTTTGACGGCTGCTCCTACCGTTCAAAATCTTAAATTAGCAGACGTTTATATCATCGTTGACCCAGATTCAAAGAAAGAAACTGCCAAACCAAATTACGTTAATAGCACTGATATTCAAGAGATTAGCAATTGGATCAAGGCAGGTGGAACTTTGGTAATGATGGCAAATGACACCTCCAACTGTGAAATTCCTCATTTCAATGAATTAGCCAAAGCATTCGGCATTGAGTTTACCACCAAAAATAGAAATATGGTGCAAGGCGTACA
>JANPGQ010000764.1:0-3276 GCA_031423975.1 Cytophagales bacterium
AAAACGGGTTATCCTTTTGAAGAAAAAGCCTCATTTTCAAGTTCGCAGGATAAATCTATGACGGATATTTGGAAAGTCGGCTGGCAAACCGCCCGACTTTGTGCGGGTGAAACTTATTTCGATTGTCCTTATTACGAACAACTTCAATATACGGGCGATACTCGTATTCAAGCATTAATTAGCTTATACGTGTCTGGGGATGACCGTTTGATGCGTAAGGCATTAGTAGATTTTGACAACTCCATGACTTCCGAAGGATTAACCCAAAGTAGGTATCCATCAAACGTTATTCAAATCATTCCTACGTTTTCATTGTTCTGGGTATCAATGAATTATGATTATTGGATGCACCGAAAAGACGACAAATTTATCAAAACCATGTTACCAAATATTGAAAAAGTGCTGGCTTGGTACGAACGAAAACTTGACCCCAAGAAAAATATGTTGGGAGCCATGAACTGGTGGTCTTTTGTAGATTGGGCAAAGCCGTGGCAATGGAATGATGTAGCCAGTATCGGCGGTATTCCAGAAGGGGCAACGAACGGAAATTCATCCATTATTTCTTTTCAATATGCTTATACTTTACGTCAGGCATCGGCTTTATTTGAAACTTATGGTCAAAAAGATAGGGCTGTATATTACAAAACCTTAGCTGATTTATTGGCAAAATCTACCTTCGAGCAATGTTTTGATGCCACAAAAGGCGAAGTTTCGGACACACCCGACAAGAAAGTTTTCAGTCAACACGCCAATATTTTTGCCATACTTTCCAATGCCGTTCCAAAAGCCCAAGAAAAAGAGTTAATGGAGAAAATTTTGAATGATAAATCCTTAATTCAGACCACATTTTATTTTAAATTTTATCTTACTCAAGCCTTAAAAAAAGCAGGAATGGCAAATCGTTATCATGAAATGCTGGAACCTTGGCGAGATATGTTGAGAATGGGATTAACCACTTTTGCCGAACAAGGCGAACCCACCCGTTCAGACTGTCATGCGTGGTCGGCATCGCCCAATTATGATTTTTTATCCACCGTTTGTGGTATCATGCCCGATGCTCCAGGCTTTGAAGAAGTGCTTATTCAGCCTGCATTGGGCATTTTGGATGATGTTGAAGGAAAAATGCCCCATCCAAATGGAGAAATAAAAGTGAGTTTGAAACGGAAGGGCAAAACAGGAGTTTCAGGAGAAATAACACTGCCTTCAACTATAAAAGGGCGTTTAGTTTGGAATGGAAAATCTACGCCATTAATAGGGGGAAAACAAAATATTATGATTGAGTAAATTACAATCTCATTTATACTTCAAATCAATATTATCGGCTTCTGCAATTTTGTAGAAGCCTTTTCTTTTGAAGAGGATTTTCCAAAAGAATTTAAGATAAACGCCTGTTTTTAAGGCTAATATCTTTTGATTTCGGAGTTCCGTAAAAGGGTTTCTGAGTTTAGCAATATTGACCAAAATCTTCCAACCGTAAAAGAAAATGGCAAGGGTAACGTAATGAAAAATTAAAAATAAATACGGTAAAACGCCATATTCTTTCCGAATCCAAAGCAAATTTGAAACCTGCATTTGCGTACCAAAACGATTGATGGGTGAAATATTGGTTCTACGAAACGGAGAAGGTTTTTCGAGGTGAATAAAACGAATATCTTCAAAATAACACAATTTGCCTACTTTTCGTAATCTACTTGCCCATTCAAAATCTTCGGCATACATAAAAAAATCTTCATCCATTGTCCCTGCTTTTTCCAAAGTCTCACGACTCAACATCATAAAAGCACCACAAGGTAATTCAGCTTGATTGGGGTCTTGAAATTTTGGAGAAGGAAAAATTTTATCCAAAATTGCATTAAAACTATTGGGAACGACGTATAAAAACTTCCTAAAATCATTACGATTTCTGTAATAATACATCGGACTCCTATCTGGATTTAACTGCAATCCTGCAATAACTGCAATATCTCTATTTTCTTCTAAACGATTGACAGTCAAAGAGATAGTGTCTTCAAACAGAACCGTATCGGCATTGAGCAATAGAATATAATCACCTTTTGCCACTTTAAACCCTGCATTATTACCTCTTGAAAAACCTGCATTATATCCAGTCTGTACCCATACAATATCAGGATGAGTGACTTTAATAATTTTTTCGGAATCATCTTGCGAATAATTATCCACCACTATCACCTCAAAAAAAACATCTTTCGTATATTTCTTGATGGATGTAATACAATCTACCGTAAGCCCAGCAGATTTATAATTAACAATAATGATGGAAACGACTTTGTTTTGAGTTATAAGCATTGAGATATAAGTAATGGAGCAGGATTGACAACAAAAAAGTGGTCTGTTTTTGACTAAGACCACTTTCTAATTCGTAAATATAAAACCTCTATTTCAATAATATTTATCTGGAGCTAAATAATTCTTCACATAATCTGCCACGCCTTCCTCTAAAGTATGAAACGGACGCTCATAACCGATAGATTTCAACTTTGACATATTGGCTTCGGTGAAATATTGGTACTTATCTCTTATGTCTACGGGCGTATCAATAAATGAGATATTCTCCTCAGTATCAAGGGCTTTGAAAGTATTTCTTACTAAATCTAAAAAAGTTCTTGCCTTGCCCGAACCCAAGTTATAAATACCAGAATTGCGGCGATGGTGCATCAAAAACATACAAACTTCTACTACATCTTTCATATACACAAAATCACGAATTTGCTCGCCATCTTTATAATCAGGATTGTGCGAACGGAACAATTTCATGGCACCCGTTTTTTTGATCTGATTAAATGTATGCCAAATTACCGATGCCATTCTGCCTTTATGAAACTCGTTTGGACCATAAACATTAAAGAACTTTAAACCCGCCCAAAAGAAAGGCTTTTCTTCTTGTTTCAATGCCCAAATATCGAAATCATTCTTGGAATCGCCATAAGGGTTCAAAGGTTTTAATTGCGGAATCAGTGTCTCATTATCATCATACCCAAATTCTCCCAAACCATAAGTTGCAGCCGAAGAAGCATAAACCAAGGGAATTTGGTAATCATGGCACTTTTTCCAGATTTTTTTTGAGTAATTCAAATTTAATTTATTGAAAATATCAACATTAAATTCTGTTGTATCAGTTCTGGCTCCGATGTGAAAACAAAACTCAACTTCTTGATAATTAGCATCTAACCATTCAAAAAAGTGTTCTCGCTCCACCCGTTCTTGGATTTTTTTGCCATCAAGATTTTTGTTTTTCTGTTCATCAGAAAAATCATC
>JANPGQ010000765.1:0-3178 GCA_031423975.1 Cytophagales bacterium
CCTCCATTTGGCTTATGGATGTATTACCATACCAAGCCCAACGGCTGGTAGTTTCATTATAAACCCAACCCGCAGGAAAACCGTAAGAATGGTTTGAAATAGCTAAATCCTTAGCCGCAGCAGTCATTTCGGAAATATCACTGTTAAAATCCCAAGCCTTTAAATTTGCCCCAAACGACATTCCTCGTGCTTGGGCTGATATACCCGTAGCAATCAATGTACCTGCTACGTGCGTGGCATGAATATCGCTTGTAGTAACGTTATCTTGTTGAGTAACTCGATTAAGAAGTTCAACGTGCGTACCAAAAACGCCACCGCCATCCCAAATGCCTAAGCGGTTTTTGACGGCATCACTATTTCCGTTTAAAGACAAACCCAATGAACCGCCCGAATATAATTGGTTGGTACGGGTGGTGGCAGAGGATAGTGCATTGCTTTCCGTCATTAAGTAAACAGGTTCTCCCGTTTCGTCAATGCCCTGCAAACGCATAATTCTACCATTTCCCAAATCATTTTCCAAGGCCCAGCCTTTCTGTTTAGCCATTTTTACGGCTTTTTGGTAGTTGGCTTTGTATTTTGTATCTAATTCTGTGGAAAGAACAGTTAATTTTTTCTGCTGGGCATCGTTATAAAACTCGATTCGTTGAGCCAAAGAAAACATAGTCGTAAACAAGACCATGACAAGTGTAAGCAATGATTTCATAAATTTTCTAATATGTTGATAAATTTGGACTATAAAGATAACGAAAAATGTATTGTGAAGTTTTGTGAGTGGAAGTTTCAGAAAAGAGTTTTCAACTATAAATACAGCGAAATGAGGTAAAACGTTGCTTGGGGGAATAAAAAAACATCATCATTTTTATCAAAAAAGGTTTTTTCTTATATTTGGGAAATGTTCAAACTCAAATTAAGAAAAAACCTTGTGTTCGTTATGAAGAATCTACTGTTAGCTTTCGTTTTATTGTTTCCATGCCTCGCCATTGCCCAAAACACCCCAATTTATGAAGTACACGAGGTGGATTCGGTGGCAATTCCCCGAGGAGGATATGCTTATCTCACTACCTTTATCAACGCCAATTTGCAGATTCCCTACATGGCAAAAGTTGCCAAAGTGAATGGCTACGTCTCGCTTGCGGGTGTGGTGGACGAGCAAGGCAAAATCTCCAATATTGAAGTAATCAAAGGCATTCGCCCAGATTGTGATAAAGAAGCCGTTCGAGTGTTTGGACTGTTTAATGCTTGGCAAGCCGCTTTGAAAGGTGGAAAGGCGGTTGGGCAGAAGGTTTCTTTTCGTATTCCGTTCAAGAGTACGGAGGATATTGTTTTTGTGGATGGAATGCAGTTGCAATATTTTGATGATAATTATGCTCCAATAACCGACAGTAATAAAGCCCAGTATGTTCAAAAAATAGTCATTGATACACTCACTGGCTTTGCGAAAGATAACATTGATTTCTTTGAAATAAAGAATAATAAAAAAGAGAAATTGCTTGCATCTTTTCTTTATAAAAAAAGGATTGCATCAAATTATGTTCTTGAATATCCAGATGATTTGAGTGATTCCTTGCTTCATAGATATACTATTGAATACACGACTGAGAATCAAGATAAAGTAAGAGATATGATGATTTTCTTCGAGGATGGTACACTACAATATAAACGACCCTATAACCTAAGTGGACGACCAGATTATCCTTTAACAACCTATTATAAAAATGGTATGGTCAGAGAACTATCTACTTATGTGGATACTGAAAGAAAGGTTCGTCAAACTACTAAATGGTACTTGAATGGTCAAATTGCAAGTATTACGAGTCAGGAGGAAAAAATGATTATTGGCACTAAAAATACGATGCCCTCAAATTTAACAATTCAAAATATCATTAATCAATGGAATTATGACGGAAGCCAATTGGTAAAAAATGGAGTTGGAAGAGCTATATTCAAATCTTACGGAAGTGAACATGGCATTTTCACTGAATTTGGTGAAGTGTTAAATTTCCAAAAAAATGGACTTTGGCAGCAGCAATCAGAGGATGGAACAATATTTTATCGTGAAATTTTTAAAGAAGGAAAATTAGAAAATGGAGTTGCTTATTGGTCAAAGACTGATTCCAGCACTTATAGTGGTCAAAGTGAACAACAAGCAGAGTATGATGGTGGTATGCAAGGATTTGGAAAATTTCTTCAAGGCAATCTAAAATATCCTTTTGATGCACAAAAAAGTAATTCACAGGGTAAATCTTACGTTCAATTTGTGGTATGTACCGACGGAACTTTATGTGATTATGAAGTGATAAAATCAGCAGGTCATCCTTCTTTGGATAAAGAGGCATTAAGAGTAGTTCAAAAATCAAGTGGAAAATGGAATCCAGGAGTGCAAAAGGGCAGAAAAGTAAGGTCAAGATTTACAATACCCATAAATTTTGCTTTATCACGATAAATAAAAATAGTACAATTCCAACATCCAGTAAAATCAATCAACTTATTATCAATACAATAACATTATTCTTGATTGCACGATTATTTCTTCGTAATTTTACAGTCTCAAAACCCAAAAGAGTAAAGACATCCATCTTTGCTCTTTTTTTGTCGAAAAAATCATGCTAATTAACGTTAAAAAAGATATACGCAAACAGTCAATCGCTCAACTCAAAGAGTTTTTGGCTGAACATAAAGAACAGGCTTTCAGAGCTAAACAGGTTTACGAATGGCTTTGGAAAAAGTCGGCTCAGAACTTTGAGGAAATGACCAATCTTTCCCTCAAAACCCGTGAATTACTCTCGGAACATTTTGAGATTCGGACGGTGCAAGTTTCTGAAAAACAGGTCAGTTCAGACCGTACCATTAAATCTTCATTTGAATTGTTCGATAAAAACCTTGTAGAAGGTGTTTTGATTCCCAACGATGACCGCATGACTGCCTGTGTGTCGTCGCAGGTGGGTTGCTCGCTTACGTGTAAGTTTTGTGCTACGGGTTATATGGATAGAAAGCGAAATTTGGATGCTGCCGAAATTTACGACCAAGTTGTCCGCATCCGTGACCAAGCCGAAGAACATTACCAAACGCCCCTCACGAACATTGTGTATATGGGCATGGGCGAGCCACTTTTGAACTACGCAAATGTCTTAGAATCAGTACGTTATATTACTTCTCCAGAGGGTTTGGGAATGTCGCC